>JALOCB010000001.1 GCA_023227985.1 Candidatus Omnitrophota bacterium
GCAATCCGATATCTTCGAGGAGCGCCCAGGCTTTTTCCGTGCCGACATCAACCCCGGCGGCGGCGTCAATGACCACTATGGCGTTATCCACAGCGCGCACCCCGGAAAGGACCTCGGAGTAGAAATCGGAAAACCCGGGGGTATCCACTATCTGTATCCGGGTATTCTGATAATCACAGTACATGAAACTCGCGCTGATGGAAGATTTTCGCTCTATTTCATCCCAGTTATAGTCGCTGACGGTATTGCCTTCGGCGATAACGCCCTTGCGCGAAGTAGCCCCGCAGCGAAAAAGCAAAGACTCAGCCAGGCTGGTCTTACCGGATTGGGCGTGCCCCAGAAGAATAAGGCTCCTTTTGTTTTTGGCATCCATTATCCACTCCTTTTACCGCGCAGGCTACAGCGCAGCTTTCTGTAATTTCCCTTTTTCAAGCCGGATTAAATCTTTTTTAGATTTAACTGGTTAGATATTAGGGCAGATTTATATAAGCAGAAACTGGATTATCAAAAATTGTCTATCCGGGCAAACATGGATGATTTTATTATAAGTAGGATTTACAGGATGGTCAAGGAAAAAACTATTCCAGATAGGTGTAAACGGTGCCTTCGTAATTACGCAGGACGTATTTCCCCTTGGCCTGGGAAAGGATGTAATTCGGGCTGATCGGGATCTTACCGCCGCCGCCCGGCGCATCAATTACATAAGTAGGCACGCCGTATCCCGAGGTGTGGCCGCGCAGTTTTTCGATTATATTGATCCCCGCGCTTACCGGCGTGCGGAAATGCTGCGTTCCCCGGACAAGGTCGCACTGATAAATGTAATAAGGTCTGACCCTGATCCGCAGAAGATCATGCATTAGTTTACGCATAGTGCTGGGCCGGTCGTTTATCCCCTGCAGCAAGACTGTCTGGCTGCCCAACGGGATACCCGACTCCGAGAGCATATCGCAGGCTATCCTTGTCCGGCGGGTTATCTCTTTGGGATGGTTGAAATGTATGCTCATCCAGACCGGGGCGGACTTCTTAAGCGTGGCGATAAGCCCTTCAGTGATCCTCTGCGGCAAAGTTACCGGGACCCTGGTCCCTAACCGCAGGAATTCCAAATGCGGTATAGCCCTAAGTTTCCGCAATAATTCCCCAAGCACTTCGTCTTCCAGGGTAAGAGGGTCTCCCCCGGAAATAAGAACGTCGCGGACTTTTTTATTAGAACGGATGTATTCTATCGCTTTATCCCACCGGGACCCGGAGTTATCCGGCTGCTCTTCATTTCCAACCAGCCTTCTGCGGGTGCAATGGCGACAGTACATAGCGCAGGCATCGGTAGCCAAAAGCAATACGCGGTCAGGATACCGGTGCACCAAATGAGGCGCCGGCGAATCGTTGTCTTCCCCGCAGGGATCGGTCATTTCATAAGGCCCGATCTTGAATTCACTGGCCGTAGGGATACACTGCCTGCGGATAGGACAATTGGGATCATCCGGGTCGATCAAAGTAGCCCAATAAGGAGTAACGGCCATAGCCATGCGGCCCTTGGCGTTCTTTAAACCTTCTTCTTCGGCAGGAGTAAGACGGATGACCTGGCTGATCTGCTCCAGGCGGGTGATCCGGTTCTTCATCTGCCAATGCCAGTCTTCCCAATCCAAAGGATTAACATCCTTATAAAGGCTGATCTGCTGGTAATCCCGGGATTTCCTGCCTGGGCGAGTTACGGGAAGAATATTCTCGGTTTGCATCTTCTGATTCTCAGTTACCGCAGCATTACCCATTATTCACCTTCCTCCTTTGAAAGGCGCTCATTAATATGGAATCGATTATATCCTCGTATTTCATCCCCGCGGCATAGGCCATTATCGGAAAATTGGATTCCTTGGGATTCAACCCCGGCAGCGGATTTATCTCCAGGACATATGGTATATTATCTTTGCTCAACCGGATATCCGTGCGCGAAATGTCATAACACCCTACGGCCCGGTGGGTCTTTAAAGCGGCCTCTTTTACCAGACTCTCCGTCTCGCTGTCTAAACGGGCAGGGCAATGGAACGTTGGGGTAAGCCCCTGAGAATCGTCGCCCTGGAACTCCTTCATCCTCCAGGAATAGAAAAATTCTCCGGAACGCGCACAACTGGAAAAATCTATTTCCAGGATAGGCAGGATCAAAGCCTTTCCGTTCTCCAGGATCCCCACAGTCAACTCCTTGCCCTCAATGAATTCCTCAACCAACACTTCCTGATGATAAATACTGCTAAGCTCTCTTACCTTGGCGTAAAGATCGATTTCATTATTCACCACGTTAGACCTGCCTATCCCTTTAGCCGAGCCCTCCAGGTTGGGTTTTAAGATAAGCGGGAATTTTAACTGGGGATCCAGGATTTCGTCGCCCTTGCTGAAAACCTGAAAAAGCGGCGTGGGGATATTATCCGCCTTTAGTATCTTCTTGGTCATCGCCTTGTTCAAGGCCAGGGCCAGGGAAAACGTATCCGAGCCAGTATAAGGGATATTTAAATATTCAAGTATCGCCGGGATCTCCGATTCGCGGAATTTACCGTGTTTGCCCTCGGCGATATTAAAGACCATATCTACCCGGTTATGCATGAAAAAATCCATCAGGTTAGGCCGGTCCGCATCCACGGATTCAACCGTATGCCCCCGGGAACGCAAAGCGTTCCTGATCGCATTAACGGTCTCTTCCGAATCGAACTCAGAGAAATAATCCAGCGGCTTCGTATTATCGTCTTTCTTAAGATTATACGTGAGTGCGATCTTCATCAATTTGTTTTATACCTCGAGATTGCGGCTTTCAGTATCCGGCCGATGATCGCCTCATAAGAAATCCCTATATTCTTAGCGACCAGCATAAAAACATCTTCGGTAGATAGAGACGGCAGCGGGTTGATCTCCAGCACATACGGCACGCCTTTCTCATCGACCCGAAAATCCACCCTGCCGAAATCGCGGCATTCGATCGCGTTATAGGTTTTGATCGCCTGCTCCATTATCTTTTTCTTCAAGCTGTCGCTTATGGCCGCCGGGCAGACATACTCCAATTTATCGTCATGAATATGGCCGAAGGTATAAAATTTATCTTTCAGGTTAAGTTGCCCGTCGATCTTGATCTGCACGATCGGCAGGACCTCAGGAGGGTCGTTACCAACGATCGCCACGGTGAACTCTTCGCCGCGAATAAACTCCTCGACCAGAGCCGGTTGCTTATAGGTCGAGATCACATGCTCGACCTGTTTCATCAGCTCTCCCCTATTTTCCACCCGGGATGTCTCGGAAAGCCCCTTGGAAGAGCCCTCAAAACGCGGCTTGACAAAAAGAGGGAATTTCATATGGTTAAGGCCGTTAAGGGAATCGCCTGATTTTATCTCCATGAACTTCGGGGTATTGATCCCGTCGGCGATAAAGACCTTCTTGGCCATGATCTTGTCCAAAGACACAGCCAGGCTTAAAGCATCCGCCCCGACAAAGGGGATCCCGGCCATCTCCAGGAGCATAGGCACCTGAGACTCGCGGTTCCGGCCGATAAGCCCTTCGGATATATTAAAGACGATATCCACATCCAGCTTATCCATATTCCCCATAAGACGGGATGCATTGCCTATCTTTTTTACCTGAAAACCGTTGGCTTCGATAGCCTTGGCGATTATCTTAACAGTGGAAGGATGGTCGAACTCGGCGTTAGCGTCCGGCGGGTCATTTTTCTTGAATTCGTAATCTGTCTTTAAATCGTAAGTGAGTCCGACTTTTTTCATATGGTTTATATAAAAAAAGGCTCTGTTGAAAAAGAGCCTTTGACCTTATTCTGTTTTTTCAACTGCCTGCCTTTCCTCCTCAATTCCGGATGATTTCTTTCAGCTTCATTATAATTTTTATCATAACTGCTGTTTTTGTCAAGGGTTTTCTCTCGTCGATAAATACGCTTTTTAAAATAATTTTTTTAAAATTACCGCCGGAGCGCGATCTTCCGGGGGTTAACGGGACAATTCAACCTGTCCCCAGGTGGCCAGAGTATCGCTTAAAATTATCATTATCCCCCGGACCCCTTTTATAGAACTGCCGAAGGCGATAGCGCGGCCGATGTCATCCCGGGATTTTACCATATTACAGACGGCGGTAGCCAAGGCATCCGCCAATACCGCGCTGTCCGCGATGACCACCGCGCTGTCCGCGTTGCCGAAACTTACCGAATGCCCGATAGTCGCCGAAGAAGTGCAGATCCCCAGAGGAGACCGTTCCGGCTGTATCTTCACGTTTATTTTATTAAGCCTTTTGTTTTTACCCGCGTATAAACCGACCTTGACCGGGCGGGTACTCTTCATAAATATATCGCCGCCGTTCTCGATGATCACATCGCGGAAACCTTTAGCCAGCAGGTCCCGGCCCAAGAACTGGGCGATCGCCCCGGCGACAGAAGCCATCGGCCCGACATTCGCCTTTGCCGACTGAACAGCCATTTCTTTAATTATCCGGTGGCTGGTCGATTCCACGGCTATCGGTTTAAGAGCCGCAATAAACCTGCGGTCTTTATAATTGACATACTCTTCGATCTTATCCCGGTAAAAGATTATCTTTGATTCAATAAATCTTTTATCCGCCGGCTTATCGGTCAATATTAAAAGGTCCGTGTCCTTGACCGCTACGCGGATCTTGAACAAATCGCCGGCATTAACCCTGCCGCGGTAATATCGTTTCTTATATCCTTCTGTCTTCATAACGGTATTCTCAGCGGCCGGAATTAACGCCGCAATCAGCCAGGTCTTGGAGCAATTGGCTGTACCCTTTGAACACAAATGCGCGGATCCCTATCCTGCCGGCCGCTTCGATCATCTCCGGACGGTCATCCGCGTAAAAAGCTTCTGTCGGATCAACCCTTAGAATGCTCAGCGTTTTTCGGTAGATCATCGGGTCAGGCTTGACCAAACCCAGCTCATATGAAAGCAGGATTTGGTGAAAATGATCGAAAACAGGGAATTCGGATCTCAGGTATTCAAAATGCAGCTGGTTTGTGTTTGAAAGGAGGGCTACGATATAATTAGGATACAGCCGCCTGATCAATTCATAGACCCGGCGGTTATCAGGCTTAAAAAAGAATACCCCATTCCAGATATCTTTAAACTGCTCAAAACCCATCTCGAGGCAGAGCGCCGCCTTGACCTGGACGAAGAATTCTTCCGGCGGGATACTGCCTTCCTCAAAAGGCCGGATCAATTGCGGCCGGGAAAAGATCCCGTAGATATCGCCTACGCTCTTGTTCGCGCATCCGGAGAGCTTTTCTGCGGATACGCGGGGATCCAGATCGATAAGTACATTGCCCAGATCAAAGATCACCGCTTTTATTTTGCCCGCCACCTAATTATTCTTTCCTTTTGTCTTTTTAAAAAGATCCAGGAATCTGTCTTCGTATTCCTTATAAACGCTCCACTTGTCCAATTCGCTTTTTAACTCATTGGCCTTTGAAATATCCAAATCGGCCTGGGTGAAGAGTTTTTCGATCTTTTCTTTTATCGACTGCGGCAGTTTGGTCAGCTGGCTGAGAGACTTTTTGATCTTTTCTATTTCATCATCGCCTATAGGACCCGGGGCAGGGGCCAATTTCAGATGGTCAAAAAGGCTGTTGATCTGCGCCTCCATGGCACGGGCCTGAGTGATCAACTCAGACAGATCCAGCTTTATATTCAATATCTTATTTAACGCATCCAAAACCGCGTACGCGGCCTTAGGGTTCTCGATCTGTATCGTATATAAAGGGATCTCGCCTAAAAGACAGAACCCGCCCAGCCCTTCTTGTTTAGCCATACCCAGAAAAAGGCCGTTCAAGCCGCTGATCTGCCCTTCGCGCAAAAGGTTTATGTCGGATTTCTTAAGTTCAGCGATGATCTTCTGCTCGGTAGCTGTGAACCAAACGTTCGCCGGATGATTATGGTCTACAGGCTGAGGCATTGCCGCGAAACCTATTACCTTTTTTATTTTAAAACTTTTCGCAAGGGCGATTATTCTCTTGCAGTATTCTTCGGCCTTAGCCAGATCAGGCTGGGCGTCGCTGAGCATAAACACCAGGTCGCCTTTGCCGGATTTATCTTTGTGGTAATAAAACCTGCTGAAAGGCAGCGCGGGAATATCAATCACGCCTTCGCGGATAACGCTTTCGGTCAGGTAAAAGAACTCTCCCGAAGGGATCTCGGCAAATTCTTCCGCTTTTAATTTATCGATCAGATATGATACAGCTTTAAAAGCCACCTCACCCATACCAGGCCAGCCCACAATAAGGCAGGGATTTTTCAATCTTGGTCTTTTTTTTATCTTTATTCCTTCCATACATCCCTCTTGTTTCAAGACCCGGTCTTCTAACCTATTTGCCCGCATTGGTTTTCAAGACCGGGTCTTGGTATCGTTGTAAAAAATTCACCAGCACATCCGCTCCGCGGTAAAGATTTTCCACCCTGACGTATTCATCAGCCATATGCGCCTGGCCTTCCGAGCCAAAACCCGTGGCAATGGCCGGGATACCTTTATCCTGAAAAAAAGTTATTACTGTGGCGCCTTCAGACCCGCGGATCATCGGCTTTATATTCATCCGGTTCATCGCCCCGGCCAGGGATTCCACGAGTTTATGCTCCCGCGGGATAAAATAAGGCCTCTGGATACCTTCAACCTCTATTTCAAAATCACGGGTATATTTACGGACAGTCTTTTTTACGCGTTTTAGGATATCCTCGCCGTATTCCCCGGGTAAAAAACGGAAATCCAGCTCGAACTCGCACCAATCCGCCACAACATTCACCTTATCCCCGCCTTTAATGGTCCCGATATTCAGCGTCGGAGGATGAAGATATTTATTCTTTTTCTTCGCGAAACCCAGCTTCTTCAGCCCGGCAATGATCTCCAGGGACTTATCAATGGCGTTAACCCCCAGCCAGGGGTAAGCCCCGTGCGCCTTCCGGCCTTTTACCTTGACCTTAAGATGCATCAGGCCTTTTTGGGTGATCACGATCTCAAAATCATCGGCATCAAGGACGACTGCCGCGTCCGGCTTTAATATACCCTTCTTCAACAGCGGGATAAGCCCGAGCTCTGAGCCGCTTTCCTCATCAGCGGTAGCGGCAAAGATCAACTCATAATCCAGGCGGATGTTATTTTCAACGATTATATTTATCGCCTCCAGGCCGCAGGCGAGATTGCACTTGCAATCGGTAGTTCCCAAGCCGTACATTCTGGGCCCAACAATTTTGGCCCTGAACGGATCAAAACTCCAGCTTTTGCCGACAGGAACAGTATCCAGATGCGGGGTGATCAAAAGCGACCGGCCGCCCTTTTTCCCTGGAAGGCGCCCGATGATATTGCCCCTTCCCTTCGCGAAGGCATATTCCGTTGTCCTGACCCCCAGTTTATTTAGATACCCGCGGACAAAAGCCGCCACAGAGAGTTCATTGCCCGGAGGATTCTGGGAATCCCGCCTGATCAGGTCCTGCATAAGTTCAAGCAAACGTTTTTTATTAGCCATTTATTTACGCCTTAATCAGTGCCCGCAAGAAGAGCAGTTATGCGAAGAGCATCCCCCGCATTTCGATGAAGAGCTGCCCGAATCTGAACTAAAAGCGAAAACGGAGAATAACTTCTTCGGTTTTCCATGGCGGCATTTAGGGCAAACCACTTCCTCGCCTGCCCTACGGACCAGATACTCGAATTTATTCCCGCATTTTACGCATTCAAACTCATAAAGAGGCATGGTTGTATCCTTAAATATGCCCGGGCGTCTCCGGGGAAACTATTATACCAGAAGAAACTATAAAATCCAGACTGTTTACTTAAAACGCCTGGCTTATCCCGAACCAGAGATGCGGGTCTTCTTTGGGGTCATTTATGGCCCTGGCGAAATCTATTCTCAAAACGGCTTTTTCCAGGAACCCGACCATGTCAAAGTGCAGCCTCAGGCCTACTCCTGCGTCTTTCTTGAAATCCGCGCTATCAAAATCAGAATACCAGGCCTTGCCTGCATCAAAAAAAGCCACAGCCTGGACCTTATCCAGGGAAAAGATATTCCCAGGAGAATACATCTTAATATCCGTGGAAAGCGGGAGGCGGTATTCAAGGCTGGAAAGGAACATCTGCGAGCCTTCTATAGTTTTCATCCCATAACCCCGCAGCCCTTCAGCCCCGCCTAACTGGAATAATTTCTTATCCGCCGGTCCGCCGCAACCCAGCTTTATTTTACTGGCGGCAGTATGCTGATATTTCGGAAAGATCAACCGGTAATTATCCAATTCCGCGCTGCTGCGCCAGAAATCCTCAGTCCCTCCCAGAAAATGTCCGGCGAATTCCTGAGTAGGAATAACCTTCCAGCCGCGAACCGGATCGGCATACGGGCCATACCTGCCGAATGTCCCGGTTACCCCGGCAATAGCCTCTTCTCTTTTACGGTAATGGAGGTTATTAATTTCTTCTTTGCCGTTGAAACTGGCGGTGCTTTCCAGTTTTTGGTCCCGGACCAGGTATATAGTGAAATGATCGTTGGAATCGAACACCCCGTAACTTGCCGGCCAGAGCTCTTTACGCAGGTACAGTTTACCTCCGGAGACGTCGTTGCCCGCTTTGCTTGATTCATAGTCGAAAATCTCGAAACCCACGGCTGTCTGCTGGTTGAATAAATGGGGGAATTCATAGCCCAGGGTGGAATCAAAGGCCTTTCCGTTAAAATCATATACCGAACTGAGCCTGACCAGGCCGTCAAAAGGTTTTTGCGCCGAAGCCCCTAACCCAAGTGAAGAGCCGCCAACCTGCGGCCCGGCGACCAGGTTATAAGAATCCTGAGGCAACAATACCGGCAACTCATACACGAATAAATAAAGCGGCACCAGCTTAAAATGCGTTTTTTTGGGCCAGGAGTTATTTGTCCGGTCAAGATCAAGGGTAATAAGATCATCCGGGTCAATCTGCACTGACTTTATTTTATTTTCCCGAAGAGGAATAAAAAAATACTTATTTTTACCGTCCCAGTCATAATCCTTACTGCTGCCATCTGCGAATGTGACCCGCGCGGCCACAGGCATCTGGATCTGGCCCCGGTTCTCCAAGGTAACTTTATCCGGCCGCACTTCCTTTACCGCGTAATCGCAGATCTTGCTGGTCTTCAGCCACTGCTCAAAGAACCAATTTAAATCCCGGCCTGATTCCTCATTACAAATACGGATGAATTCCTTAAGGCTTATATTCTTAAACCTGAATTCCGAAGCATACCTGCCGATCACCCGGTTAAACACAGCTTCGCCTATCTGGCCTTTGAGCATATCCAGAATGGCCGAACCCTTGCCGTAGGTCAGGGCAAATATCGAAGAAGGCTCCTGAAAACTGGACAGCTCACCGATCACCGGCCGGTCAAGCCCGGATTTAGCCATAAAAATATAGCGCAGCGCTGTAGAGTCCCGGAAAGAGAAATTGGGGATGAACGGTTTAATTAATTTAGGAAGGTCCAGGACCTGGGCGTTCTTTCCGTACCGGGATTCCAGATACTCCAGGACCCAGTAGGAATTCATCCCCTCATCCATGAACATCTCACGGTATTCGTCGGAGCCGATGATGTTATAAAACCACTGGTGGCTGGTCTCGTGGGAGATAAGAAAATCGAAATAACGGTCAAGGAACCGCGGCAGTTTGTACACCCGGGTATCGATGAATATGAAAGCGGAAGACTGATCACCGCCGTAACCCAGATAATTAGGGACGATGCTGAACTGGCTGTAAGGATACTCCCCGAAACGCCGAGAATTGAATCGCATCAGGTCGCGGGCGTTTTCCGCCGCGTCCCGGGCTCTTGTTTCATCCCCTTTGAGATAATAAGAATTGATCCTGATCCCCTGATCATCAAGCGAGTGAACCAGGAAATCCGGGGAAATCCCGACGGCGAAATCCCTGACCGGAGCCTCTGTTTCAAAATACAGGCTCTTTGTCCCGTCAGCATTGAGCTGTTCGTTATTAAGAACGCCGGTCGCGGCAACCACCTCTTTCTGAGGCAGGGTCAGTTTCAGGCTGTAATATGCCGCGTCGCTGAAATAAGGATGGTGGTAAATATAAAAAGGGTAGTTGTGCCAACCCTGGTTGTCATGAACGCTCAACAAGGGATACCACCGGTTCAGGCTGATGATCTTCCTATGCCAGCCGAACCTTCCGTAGCTGTGCGGGATATCCACGTTAAAAACCAGGTTTATCTCGCAAGATTCTCCGGGATCCACCTGGCGGACTAATTCGACCTTAAGGATAGTCTGATCTTGGCCGAATTCCGAGAACTTAAGCGAATCCTGGCCTGAGAATGCCTTTTCGACCCGCAGGTCCCCTGACTGGAACCCCTCGGGAAAAGGATTAACCTTGAAATATCCGGCGTAACGATACAGAAAACTTATATCCGACTGCGTATATTCCCTGTGAGGGTAGATATGAAAGCAGGCCTCGTTCAAGGGGATATCGCTATTATTCACGAAGACCACTTTCTGCCGAGCTTTTATTTTGTGCGCGGCGGTATCGATAACGGCATCTATTTCATAGCGGGGGAATTCCCCGGCGAGGAGATAACGGGAAGGCAGTGCCAGGATAAGAAATACGAAAAACAAAACAACTTTAACTTTTATCGCGGATCCTGTCATTTTCTTTCAACGGGCATATACGGCACTTCGGATTGTTCTTAAAACAGAATTCCTTGGCCAGCCTGACGATCAGCGCGTGGTATTCCTTGAATAATCCGACATCTGCGGGGAGATTGCGCATAAATATCCCCTGAACAGAATGATACTCCGGGTCCGCGGCGATGATCTTATGCCGGGAAAAGATTCTTTTGGTATAAGCATCTACCACAAAAACCGGTTTAGCCAAAGCGTAAAGCAGGATCGAATCCGCAGTCTCCGGACCGATCCCTTTCACCGAAAGCAGCTGTTCACGCAGTATGGATGTTCTTACCGCGGCCATCCTTTTCACGCTGGCCTTGTAGTCCCTGATGAAAAAAGCCAGGAAATTTTTGATCCGGAGGGCCTTAAGGTTGTAATATCCCGACGGCCGGATAAATTGCGCCAGCCTTTTATCGCAAAGACCGTAAAGTTTCGCGGGGGACAGGACTTTATTCTTCTTAAGGCTTCTTATCGCCTTTTCTACATTTGTCCAACTGGTATTCTGGGTAAGAATAGCTCCTATCATCACCTCAAACGCGGAGTCCGCCGGCCACCAGTATTGCGGCCCAAAACGAGCGAATAATCTTTTGTAAATATCCTTAAATCCCAGCTTCATTCCTTGATTTCCAAGGGATTGTAATGATAATAAGCGAATATCGTATATGCGGTCCCGGATACGGAGCCTGTGGCTTTGCCTTTAGGAGTGGACCAGCCGTGGCCCGTGTCCACAAAATCACAACTGGCATAAGGAAGACACCCCTCCCCCTGGCCTGAAGGCGAAGGGCTGTTTATTATCATATTGCATAACTGCGACAGGTATTCATCCGCTTTTTCCTGGTAAAATTTGGCTTTGGCGGCCATATCCTTCTTATGGTAATATTCACTCATTATCCTGAAGGATATGACCATCTGCGCGGTCCATTCCGAGGAGACTACGCCTCCGCGGGCCAGATGCCGTTGCGGGGCGAAATCGAATCCTTTTATTTTCACATTCCCGCCGCCTATTCGGGGATAAAAAACCTCTACCGCGCAATTAGTCTCGGCGAATTCCATTATTTTATCCGGATTCAACCCTAATTCGCTTAATTTCTCCGGGCCTATGGCGGCTATAGACCAGGCATACGTGTCCGTGGCAATAGTAGAGTCTCCTTTGCCGCGCATGATCGGGATATCCTGCTGGTTATAGGTATTCCGGATCAACCAGTTCAGCATTTTATCCCTGGCGTCCAAATAAACCTGCTTTCCGGTCGCCTTATAAAGCATATTGAAGAACGCGTATCCGTCAAGATTATGCTCGGTGGCGTACCAAGTTACATCCGGCCCTCCGCGGATACCCCCGTCCTTATCTTCAGCCTGCAAGGCCATTATCGGCTGAGCAATCTCTTCGGCCAAATGCAGGTATTTCGGGTCCCCGGTTTTATGCCCGTACTGCAGGACCGCGATCCCCAGCCAGATATTCGGCCCGCAGTGCAGGATATATTCAGCGGGAGTGCCGTCGCTTACATAATAAGCGTTATAAAACATCCCCCCCTGCCTTTTAGCCTTTTTGACGAAAAAATCCATGAGCTTATTAGACCGCTCAAAATCGGAAAAATTAGTATATGCCTGCAAGGCCAGGGACTGGTCGTATATGAACGCCCAGTTAGCCAATTCATTGTCTCCCTCGAAACTCATCACCATTCCGGTACGCTGATTCTGATGGACAGTAAGCCAGCGGTACATCTTGTCGAAATTGGCTTTTTCCAGGACTACCTTGCGTTCATCCAAGCGCAGAAGTTCTTCGGTAACCTTATTTTCTTTATGCTGGAGGCCAAGCAATTCTTCCTGGAACGCGGATTTTTCTTTGGCCAATTTCTCTACTGTCGCGTTCAACTCCTTGAGCCGGTCCTTATTCTTCGCATCCTCGAGCCTGGCCCTTTCCTCCTCCTGTTGAACCTTAAGCTCGCCCTGCCTGGCCTTCTCCTCCAATAAGGCTTTTTCCTCATCAATGTTCTGAAGCCGTAGCTGCAGCGCCCCTATTTTCAGATGAAGATCTTCTTTTTCCCGGCTTATATCTTTTATTTTCTGCTTGGCTATACTGGATTCCTGAAGGATATTGACTAATTGCTGGACCAAAGCCTTATTTCCTTTTACCAACTGCATATTTACATATCCGCCAATAACAAAACCTGCGATCAGGACGGATATTATAGTCAGTATAAAAGGCAGGAATAGCTTCTTGGCCCGCGCGTATTGAATGATCTTTGCCTGGGCTAGCGGGTTTATTTTTTCATAACTCAATCCGATGAAAAAACGCAGGCGGTCTTCCGGGTCTTCCTTGACCCAGGCGATCCTGGCCTGCGCGTCGACTGCCGGGCGGTTCAATGGCATACGTATGCGCAATAACACGGCATAATTGCCTGTCTTTAAAAGCCCCCGGACATGGCTGTCGAGATTGCCCGAGTCCAAAAGGATACCACCCTTGCTTATATTGTGCGTAAAACCCTGTATCCAGTCGGACAAGAACTGCAGGCCGTCGATACTGACCAGCCTGAATTGCACGGGGAATACCGAATCAAGCCTTATATATTGCCTGCGTTCGGCGGATAATATCTTTTTTGCCACGTTATTTGATCCTTTCCAGGATTATCCGCTGTTTGATCTTCTTGGAAAGCTCTTCCAGGGATTTCTTGAAAGCGGGATATTCTTCTTCAGATATAATATTCTCCTTCAACTCCAGTTCCTGGCGGAGATTAATTATATTCCCCGCATATTTATAGCGGACGCTGAATTTAAGCCAAGGGTTGTCCTCATTTATATCCGGCGGCATATATTCTACCACAAAACCCGCCGGGACGATATATTTAGCTCCGCGCCTTTGATATCCAGCATATCCAGATCAAGCGGATAATTTCGCTTATCGCGGGAAACTATCCCCGTATTCACATCTACCAGTTGAGGCATTATCCTTAACCGGCCGGCGCAGGTAAAATATTCAGGGCCGTGGAACCGGTAACTTAATTCCACGGTTTTATCCAGGTCATCAAGGTTTTTTATATCGTAATCCTTAAGGGTCGCACCTATGGATATGCCCTGTATCTTCTTCTCGATCTCCGCGCGGATCAATTCGGGGAGAGTATAAAGAAGCCAGTAACGCTGGAACTGATCATACACACCCCGGGTACGGATAGTTTTCTGCGCGTCGATACTTTCATCGTTGTTGACCTTTATGCTTACAGCCTGCTTAACCGTGTTATCCTCCGCAGGGGCCAACGGCGTGTTCAATATTTTATACCCATCCTCGCCGCATAATAAAACTTTTCTCGCCTGATCACCCAGGGGGATATCGCCGAATGAACAGACCTGGGCGGTGGTATCAAAAAAAACCGTTTTGCCGTTCACCTCGGCGCAGGCTATGCAGTGGTTGAAGATCATATTAGGCAGATCCTCATTCAGGTCGTAATATTCCTTTGTCCCGATCAACACCGGCCAGGCGCGTATTCCCGCCTGCCTTAACATCCCCGCGAGAAGAATCGCCTGGTCTTTACAATCCCCGTATTTATTTTTAAAGATATCCGCCGCCCGGTGAGGCTCATATCCAGCCTTTCCGTATTCCACGGCCACATAGCGTATCTGCCGGGCGCAAAAATTATAGACAGCCCGGGCCCGCGCTTCTTCTGATCCCAGGTTTTCAGTCAATTCCTTCACCTTTAACCGTATCGCGTCATCCGCGGCCATTTTATCCTTAGCCAGCGGCCACCACCAATTATAGACTTCATCCCAGCTGTCAAAGGTAGAGATAAACAACGCCGGGTTTATCCTGGTCGACGGGATCATATCGGCTTCCGGAATGATCTGCGGTATATTCTCAAAATGCCAGCTATAAACCCTGCTGGATTTGGTTTCCTTTATGACCGGCTTTAGCTCAGCCCCGAAGTTATTATATTTTTCATTAAGATACTTCAAGTGCAGCCGCCTGTCCAAGGGCAGCTCTACGGTGAAATCAGCGCTGGCGATCGGCTCTGAGGACTGCACGGGGTAAATTTCGGCAAAATGTTTTTTGTCAACCAATTCATTACTGTATATTTTTACCTTGTATTCGATGCAGGCCCCCTTGGTCACTCCGGGAAAGGATATGATAAAAACACGGGCATTGCTGTAAAGCGGAAAGTTAAGATATTTACTGACGTCGCGGATATGCCTTGTACCCACATTGACTACTCTGCCATCGGGGGCTATGGTCCTGGCAAAATCCAACTCGACTTTCTCATAAGTAGAGTCATACTCGACAGGGGCTTCGGAAAACTCATTCTTGCCCCGGTCATTAAGGACCTTGACCACATAATGGAAAGTAGAAACCTGCCGGTTATCCGGCAGTATCCTGATCTTTTCATCGCAAAACAATATCTGAGCTCCGGCCTGGGGATACTTTTCCGCAACAGGCGCTTTTTCTATAATATCGGCTGTTTGAGGACTGATCTGCCGTATTTTTTTCGAAACGCCGGATTTTTCGATCAAGCCGGTCCGCTCGGCCGCTTCTTTGGCGAACTTCCCGGCTTTTATCTGCCCGTATATCTCCAGCGCCTTATCGAACAAATTGAGTTTTTCACAAGTAAGGCCGTGGTAATAACGGGTTTCGTCATCCGGGCTGTTATCGCGGCTGAAAAAATCAAGCGCCTCGGTAAAACTGCCCAGGCGGTAACTGGCTATCCCCCTTAATTTCATCGCTCCGGAAAGATCCGTCGATTTTAATTCTTCAACAGCCTGATGGAACTTTCCGCGGTCAAAATAAAGCCCGGCCAGTTCCAAACGCAGCGCCCCGTCATCCGGGCTCCTCTCGATCATTCCGCGATATATATCCACCGCAGCCCGATAATCCGTCTGAGATCTATTGGCGAGAAACCGCGCCTGACTCCCGGGACCATTGCCGCAACCGGCGACCATCAAAACTGCCGATAAAACTAAAAATAAATTACCGCGCATAATATATCCGCCTATTCTATTCTAATATCCAAGATGTTATCGATCCGGAATGTCCGCTCTTCGCTCTTTAAACAACAGAACCCCACCAGATAATTGCATCTTCCGTCCTGTTTGATTTGCCTGGGGATCACCCGGCGTTCGGTTGTTCCGGCATTCACGGAAGAAAGGTATTTGATCTTCAGTGTTGCTGACCCGGCGATAGCTTCTTTTATCAAAGTGAGCTTTTCTTCATCCCCTCCGCAGCCGGGGACCTTCTCCCCGAAAAACCCGACCAGATAACGGTATTCAAGGATCGACTTCTGTTTCATCACCTCAACGAGGCGGTTAAAGATATCCAGGGTCATTTCCACGTCGGACATGGCCCGGTGTTTCTGCTTTTTCTTGATCCCCAGCGCTTCAGCGACCGCCCATAACGGATAGCGCCCTAACCCCGGCAACAGCTTCCGGGACATTGTCAGGATATCCACCACATCCGTTCCCTGTGGCAATTCCAACAGGCTCAAAGCCAGTTCCTCCCTCAAGAAACCCATATCAAAACCGGCGTTGTACGAACAAAGGCAGCTCCCTTTTATGAACTCCAGGAACTTCGGCAGAACCTCCGCTGACAGGGGCGCGCCGTTAAGCATCTCCGGAGATATCTTATTAACCGCGAATGCTGCAGGAGAAACCGGCCTGCCGGGATCGATAAAAGATTGAAAACTGCCCAGCCGCTTTCCGGAACGTATGCGGATAGCGGCTATCTCCACGATCCTGTCCCCGGCTCCCGGATCCAGTCCCGTAGTTTCAGTATCATATATGGTGAATTCTGCTTCTTCGAATTTATTATTCATCTCTCCCCGCGGCTATATAATTAGCGACCAACTCTTGCGGACGATAAGATAATTTTACCCGGCGTAAGCCCTCCATGCCGCAATCGTCCATAATATTTATATACTTATACCCGCTCATATCGGCGCAGAATCTTCGGAATATATACTGGCTTAACCCCCGGATACCCAGATCAGTCACCTCAAAGAGGACACAGAAAGTCTCGTTGTTCAGTTCAAACCCGAAGGTGAACCCTTTGACTTTTCCGTCGATCAAAACCAGCCTGCCGCAAGGGTCAAGCTCATCAGATCCGGCCAAGAACTCCTCAAGGCAGGTAAGATTATCCGCGAGCATCCCCTGGTACACGCGATCGCCGCATGCCTGCCTGCGCCCTGACATCCATTCGGAGTAAAGCGCCAGGCACTCGGCTTTGCGCTCCGGAGAATACTGGACGTAATCAAAATCATACCGCTTTATGAATTGATTTGCCCCGGAACGCTTGGATTTAAAATGGTCTCCCTTAAGCTCTGCCAGCGACCGCCTCAGGTAAAGATATTCCCCGGGCTTTTCATAACAACGCAATCCCGAGTCGCGGTAAAATCCTATGTTGTTCCCTTCTATATTCTCTATCCGGGATACGGCCTTGTTCCGGTTAAGTTTATCCATTATCCCAAAAGCCTTATCCAGCGTATCCCGGGATATCTCATCGCCCAGAGGAGGCAGATACATAAATACCCCCGTATTGTCCGCAAAGAACAGGCAGAGATTATCATTGATCAAAACCCAGCTTATATCAAAGATTTTGCGCCAGATGAATATATTGACAAAAGAATAGGCCGACAGCCGATGACCGGAAAGTCCCAGGAAATCGCCAAAAAGACGCTTATCGTTCAATGATAGCTTATTCCGGTCCATAAGTTAAATGTTTATCCGGGTCAGATTTAAAACGTCTTCATAGGCCTGTATAAGGCAAGGATTGTTTTTCAAGATATTAATAAATTCGGGGCTTTGGCAAAATCCGCCCATTTCCAGCAGAGAATCAAAAAACCCTTTTTTGCCCAGGTTATCCTTAATGAAAACACAATTCGGGTCTATCCCCAGAAAAACCCCGGCCGGCGAACGGTTGATCAAAAAAGGATAAAGCCGGCAATCAAGCGGACGCTTAGCGTAAACCCGGCATTCATTGGTTTTAGTATCCAGGAACCCGCAAAGATAACTCCCTCGCCCGGGATCGGGCAAAACGGATATTTCAGCAAAGCGCTCTTCCTCTTCGGCCAGCAAGTGCGGCAGCCACACGGAATCTTTCTCGGCGAACCGGCAGCACCCCCGGCAGGAGAGGCAATATCCTTCGGGTATCAGATCTTCAAACTCAGGCATATTATTTTACAGTGCTTCCTAATCGCACTTCCTTGGCCGGGCTGATTATAACTATGCCGTTCTCGTCTTTGGCCGCCAGGAGCATACCCTGGCTCTCAACGCCGCGCAATACCGCCGGCTGAAGGTTATCCACGATCACGATCTGCTTGCCGACCAATTCTTCCTTGGCATAACCCGGCTTTATCCCGGCGACGATCTGCTTGGTCTTGTCGCCGGCATCCACCGTGATAACGTATAATTTATCCGCATCCGGATGGTCAACTACCTGCGTGATCCTGGCTACCTTTAATTCTATTTTTTTAAAATCCTCTATAGTGATCATCCCCGCCTCCTTATGAAAAAAAGCACCTCTAAAAAGGTGCTGGCCTAAAAGCTTGAATGGCGCCCCGCATATATACCCGAGGGCTGTAACCTTGCTAGTTCTTTCTCTTGTCTTTCACATAAACACTGCCGCCCAGGCTTTTTGCGTAATGCTTGAGTTCAGCGGCTATCTGGCTGATATGGGCGACATGGGTGAAAGTCCGGCATTCGTTGGTTATTACCGCTACAGCTATGCCTACCAGCGGGATCTGGCAGAGATCGCCCATCCTGTTCTTGGCTACGACGTAACCGCGTTTTTTGTCTTCTTCATTATAAAATTGCCCCTTACCCGCCTCAAATTTCTCGACGACCTCTTTGGCCACATCTTCCCATTTATCCGTAGTAGTAATAAAGATAAAATCGTCCCCGCCGATATGTCCAAGGAAATCACTGGCGGAGCCCCGGCTTTTCAAAGCCTTGATTATTATCTGGGCGGTATAATAAATGATCTTATCCCCCATCTCAAACCCATAGCCGTCATTAAACTCCTTGAATTTGTTCAGATCCACGTACCCCACGGCGAAAAGTTCTTTGGACTTAAGCCTGGCTTCCATCTCTTTCATCACTGAGATATTCCCAGGTAGTTTCGTCAGGGGATTGGCGTCCAGGTCGCGGGTCATCCGGACAAACGAAGCCTTGACCCGGGCCAGCAGCTCCGCCGGCTCAAAAGGCTTCTCCACATAGTCATCCGCGCCGGCGTATATGCCTTTTATCTTGGCCATTGAATCCCTCGTTTCCATGAGCAAAATGACATTGCTGTGTTTTAAATCAAAGCTGCTGCGGATACTCTTACAGATATCCATGCCATTGACTTTTTCGGAGGTAAAATCAGCTATGACAAGATGGAACGGCTCTTGTCCCAGGATTAAAAATCCTTCTTCCTGGTTATTAGCCACCTTGACGTTATATCCTTCGCCCATAAGCAGGGCGCTCAGGAACTCGCTGGATTCTTTTTCACTCACGATAAGCAGGATATCGCCTTCTGATGACGCAGAACTCATCTCGCCTCCTCTAATCTAAAGATTCAAGCAGTTTCTTGCACGCCTTTTGAATATAACCCATAGCCTCGTCGGTCAAAATAAGGTAGAAACTGCCGTTTATTCTCGCATTAGGTTCAACAAAAACAGCCTCGGCGAACAGAACATTGGCATCCTTGGAATAAGGGGCCATTACCATATTAAGCGATTGCTGGATCGAACCGCTGACCAGAGTCGGGATGGAAGGGATGACGATCGTTTTTAAGATCATACTCAGGGCCCCTACATACGAAGAAATAATGACGTTGCCGACTTCCTTAATTACCGACAAGCCCATTTCGGTGAATCTGCTCCCTTTCTTATCGTCGGGGTGAACGCGGTAACAAAGGTCGACAAGTTTAAACGCGCTTTTTTCTTCCAGGACAAAAATTATCTCGCCTTTAAGGCCGCTGAGAATATTACAGGCTACGCTGATTACGACAGTATTGGCGGCGATCTTCTGCGAGATCCGGCTGGTAGTAACGATATCCAGAGAAGGCATCTCAACATCTATTTTAGTCCCCAGGATCTCGGAAAGGGCGATGCTTCCGTGGCCTGCGGCGATACTGCCGACCTCTCTTAAAATATCCATTTCGTCTTTCATCAAAACTCCTTCCGGATGAAACGCCTTAGTATCTTAGAAGCAATCTTCTCAAGATACTAAATTATCACAGGAAAACCGCTTAGGCAAGCCCTTTTAACCTCCCGTCTAAAAACAAAAAGCACCCGCAAGGGGGTGCTTCGGTGTTACTTTTATCCCTCGCGTAAGCGCTCAAAACTTATTACAGGTTTTTTCGCACGCTTAGGGATCAATTCGGCCATATAACTTCCGTTCATCCGCTTCTCTTCTTTCGGAAGTTATGGTCTTATTAACGGGGTCGACGAGATTTGAACTCGCGATCTTCGCCGTGACAGGGCGACGTGTTAAACCAGGCTACACTACGACCCCATAATTTACTTTCAGGATGTTAATTGTAAGCTAAAACCGGACTAAATGCAACTTTTATTTGTTTCCGGTAAAAATGGGCGGTACAGGACTTGAACCTGTAACCTTTTGAATGTAAATCAAACGCGCTAACCAATTGCGCCAACCGCCCGCAAAAAGAGTATTTAATACTACCACATAACCCGCGGAATTTCAACCCTGTTTAAGCCCCGGTAAATTTCCCCAGTATGCCCAAAGTAAAGGCCATAACGAACAAGGCTACGGTCTCAGTCATGCCCAATACAACTATGTAGTTCCCGAACCCTTTATTTGTCTCGCCCATAGCGTCGCAGGCCGCGGCCGCGCATTTCCCCTGAAAAAAAGCGCTAAGTCCCATAGCCGCTCCGGCAAAAGCCCCGATGCCCCAGAGATATTGGCCTTGGGTAGAGATCTCATATATCTTATTCATTACGATCATGCCGTATATGGTCTGGGTAAGCGGCGCGCCCACAAAAGCTACGAGCATAAACGAAGCCGCTTTATTCTGAATATAATTCTTTTTCCAGGCGCCAATAGCCGCCATACCGGCGCTCCCCGCGCCGGCCGCAGAGCCGAAAGCCGCCAAAGCCAAAACCATTGCTAACCCCAGATCCTTGAACTGCATAAGAACGCTTGGTTCCATTTTATCCTCCTTAGGTAATTACTGTTCAGGCCTATTCTCTTCCCGCTAAATGCCCCGGCTTAGCAGTCTGCACCCGGCCGTATAGAAACGTCCGGGGTAGCCTTGTGGCTTAAGGAACTCGCGAAAAAAGAATGCCCTTGCACTATTTTATTCTTTCAACGGGCTATACGCGACACCGCTCCAAGACACTTGGGCGTGACTGGAAAATTCCAAAACATTAAGCCTAACCCCATGCACCAGCACTGACATCGGCCCCAATGCAATATTCAGGCTATGCCCGATCACTGCGATCGCCGCGCTCGCCAGAACAGCTAAAACTCCATTTCCCAGCCCGGAAGCCATGACATTGGCTGTATCGGCTATAGCTACTCCGGCCAGACCTACCGCGAAAAGACGCACATACGAAACTACGTCGGTAAAATTGTTCATCAGGCTGAGGGCTATAGTCCCCATTCCTTCGCCGATAGCCTTAAAGACATTCCGCTGGGGGTTGGTGAACAAGATCACCAGCCCGACCCCGGCGATTATCAACCATTTTACCTGGCCGGGTAACGGCTCCGAAAGGATCAAATTACGAGCCAGGAAGAACGCGCTCCAGAGCACCCCGATCCAGCCTATATCCGCCAGTGCGGACAGGGAAGGTGATTTCAAAACCGCCCTCCAGGCATGGGCGATGGACAAATGCAGCGCCCCCAGGAAGAAACAAAAACTCTGCATGAACTTTATATCGTTTAGAAGCGGGACCAGCGGTTTTACCCCGTGCCTAACCAGCCATTCCTGGCCGAAAAAAGTCCCGGTTAACATCCCCCATACAACAGCGCAGGAACTTAAAAGATAAAAAAGCGGAAAAACATTCCCGGAGGACTTATTCTTACCCGTTTTTTTATGCATCAAACCGGTCAAAATAAGATATACCAGGCCATAACCGGCGTCGCCTATTATTATGCCAAAAAATACGCTGAAGAAGATCAGGAACAAAATACTGACATCCAGCTCCCTGTACCCTGGGGTGATCCCCAAAAGGCCCAGAACAGGCTTGATCAACTCTACCCATTTGGGATTACGGATCAATGTCGGGACATTATCGTCCTGCGCCGGCTCACGGATAGAGATCGCCCATTTATTGTCCCTGGCAGTCGCCTGGAGCATCACGCACGCGTCAATAGGGGCATACCCCGCCAGATAAGCGCAGCACCCGGACCGGCCCATCCCGCTCACGGCCCGCTGGAATTCCAGTTCCTTTTCCAAAATCCTGCGTGATCCGCCTATCCCCGAATAATAACCCGCGTATTTTTTCAGCTCTTTTTCAAGCATTTTCTCCAGGCGGGAATCTTCTTCTAACTTACTGCGCATTTGGCCTAAAGACGCCTTGGGCAGAACAATTTCTTTGGCGGGGACCTCGACTTTGTCCCTGGATATAACCAAACAATTGACAATACCGTTGCGCTGCGAAATCTTTTTAACGATCACCCCCTGCGGCAGGGCATACAATTCCTTTAAAGACATCCTATATAGCCGGATCAATATATCCTTCCGGGACAGCCTTTCAATCAGCGAAGGATCAAAATCCCCCCATTCCTGCCACTCGCTGATCCGGATCTTAAGCAACCGCGAATATTCCCGGAGTTGATCTAACCGTTTATCCTGATCAATAATATGCCGGCAGATATTCCTCCAGTCCGCTGCTTGTTCTCTAGGCGCATCCTCGATATCCCGGCAATAACGGGATAAGATATCTCCCGCGGACTTTGCGAGGTTTATATCTTCCTGCAGGCTCGTAATATCTTTCCCTTGAGGCACTTGCTGATGCTCTAAGTGCATCACTCCCAATTTACGCAATTGGGAAATAGTACCGCCAGCGTCTTTCGCCTGGCAGATGCAATAGACCTTCTTCATCGCTACGATCATGCCGCCACCTCGGCCAGATCCAGCTCTTCGATCTTGCGTTTGGCGATCTTACATCTGCCTACCGCGTTAGCCATCTGGTCTCCTATATATATCTTTATCCTGCGGATAACCTCTTGCGCCTCCGGGATCTTCACCTTCTCGAAAAGATTCACCCTTTGGGCAGTGATGCGCAGTTCCTGTTTAAGGATATCCACCGCCTGTTCTATATAGCGGATCTCTTCATTCAGGCAAACCAACTCCCTTAAAAGATCGATCGCGCTGTCCACCCACGCGGGGGTCAAAAACAGATCATATTCCGCCTCGCTGAAATCCACGCGCTCAAGGACAGAAAGGTCAACCCCGGCGATATTCCTCGCGGAAGTGATCATCTTTACCGGACTGATCCATTGCGCTAAAAACACATCTTGCTCCGCCAAAAGCCCTGTCCAGGACAAAATAGAAAGCCTTTTGGAATTTTCCAGCCGGCGCTTCTCTTCGGCCAGAGAATTCCAATGCAATATCTCCATCTGTAACTGCTGTTTCTTAAGCTGGAGCGTCGGCAGGTAACGTTCGAATTGCCGCAGAGAATCGCGTTGTTTTTTTAATTCGCCTTTGGTTAATTTTATCTTGGCCATGCGATATTACCTCTTCGGCCAGTATTGTTCGATCAGCGCCTTCTTGATCGCGGTCTCTTCGGGGGTAAAGCACTCGCTTAATATCTCCCAGCCGCGGTCCAGGGCTTTTTCCAACGGAATATTGACCTTTAAAGACATCATTTCTGTCTCAAAAAGCCCTCCGTATTTTAAAAGCTTCCTGTCCCAGGCGCTCATCTGAAAGCCCATAGCCTGCTTTTCCAGGGCTTCCCGATAGCTGGCGAATAACTGGATCATAGTGTCCATAATGGTCCGGTGGTCGCAGCGGGTTTTTCCGTTAACCTGCTGCTTCAACCGGCTTAAAGAACCAAACGGCTCGATAACGCCGTTCTTCAGGTAAAACTGCCCTTCAGTGATATAGCCGGTGTTGTCCGGGACCGGATGGGTAACGTCATCCCCGGGCATAGTGGTGACCGCGAGTATCGTAATAGATCCGGCGGAATCAAAATCCACCGCTTTCTCGTACCGGCTGGCTAACTGGCTATAAAGGTCTCCGGGATAGCCGCGGTTGGAAGGGACTTGTTCCATGGTAATGGAGACCTCCTTGAGGGCGTCGGCGAAATTGGTCATATCCGACAAAAGCACCAGGACCTTTTTCCCTTTCAAGGCGAAATGCTCGGCCACCGCCAGGCTGATATCCGGTACAAGCAGGCATTCCACGGTCGGGTCAGAAGCGGTATGGATAAAGAATATCGACCGGGAAAGCGCGCCTTGTTCTTCAAGCGTTTCCCTGAAAAAAAGATAATCGTCATATTTAAGCCCCATACCGCCGAGGATGATAATATCCACTTCCGCCTGGATCGCGATCCTGGCCAGCACATCATTATACGGCTCTCCGGCGATTGAAAAAATCGGCAGTTTCTGCGATTCCACCAGGGAATTAAAGACATCGATCATCGGGATGCCTGTGCGGATCATTTTATTGGGAATGATCCTCTTTACCGGGTTTACCGGTTGGCCGCCGATATCCACGGGATTATCGGTCAAAACCGGCCCCTTATCCAAAGGCTGGCCGCTTCCATTGAATATCCTGCCTAACAGGTCTTCGCTGGCGCTGATGCGCATAGAATGGCCGAGAAAACGGACAGGGTCCTGCGTAGAAACGCCTTTACTGCCGGCGAATATCTGAAGGGAAACGCGTTTACCATCCAGGCGGATTACCTGGCCCAGAGAAACCCCGCGGGAAGTGGTTATCTCGGCGATGTCATTGTACCCGACGCCGTCGGCCTCCACGGTAATCACGTCCCCGGCTACCTGAACGATATTAGTATAGATCTTATTCATGGTTGTTCTCTTTCCCGATCTTGCGTTTTTGCTCTAAAAGAAGCGTTAATTCCTTCTCGATCTTTGCAAACTCATCAGACCTGAACTGGCTGGAATTCCACCCCTTAAAGAGCTGGCGCAGCTGTTGAAAGAACTGCAGCGACTTTTCCTTGTTTCCAAAATCGAATTCCTCCTCGAGGATATTATGGATGAAATTGAACACATATTCCTGCCGTTCCGCGGGGCAGGACTCATCTACCGGGTCAAAGGCGTTCTGCTGAAGATAGACAAAATCGAAGAATTCGCCTTTCAGGTAAACAATGTAATCCGCCAGAGAAGTGCCTTCTTCGCCGACAACCTTCATCATCTGGCTCACCTCGTGGCTTTTGCGCAGGATATCGCGGCCGCGTTCCTGCCGGTCCTGCTTAATTATGCTCGGGTATTTGCTCCAACTGATCAGCGGATCGATCGCCGGGTACCGCCGGGCATCCGAGCGCTCGCGGGAAAGTCCGTGAAACGCGCCGACCACTTTCAATGTCGCCTGGGTCACCGGCTCTTCGAAATTGCCACCGGCAGGGCTTACTGTGCCGCCTATAGTCACTGAACCTAAAGACCCGTCATTGAGCCTGACCAATCCCGCGCGTTCATAAAAAGAGGCGATGCGCGATTCCAGATAAGCGGGAAAGGCCTCTTCTCCGGGGATCTCCTCCAGCCTGCCGGACATCTCGCGCATTGCCTGCGCCCAACGGGACGTGGAATCCGCGAGCAGCAGAACATTCAACCCCATCTGGCGGTAATACTCGGATATGGTCACCGCGGTGTAAACGCTGGATTCCCTTGCCGCGACAGGCATAGAACTGGTATTACAGATAATAACCGTACGGTCGCTTAACGGTTTCTTAGTCCGGGGATCGATCAATCCCGGGAATGTCTTTAATGTCTCCACCACTTCCCCGGCGCGCTCGCCGCAGGCGGCAATGATCACGATATCCGCTTCAGCGTGGCGGCTGGTCAACTGCTGCAGCACGGTCTTGCCCGCGCCGAAAGGCCCAGGTATACAGAATGTCCCTCCCATAGCTACCGGAAAAAGCGAATCGATCAGGCGTATCTTGGTGACTAACGGCTGGCTGGAACGGATTTTTTCCGCGTAAGCCTTGATCGGTATTTTTACCGGCCAGCTCTGTTTAAGATAAGCTTCCTCTTCCTTGCCGTCCGGGCGCAGCATCCGGGCAACAGGATGTTTTAAATCATATTTTCCGGCGGGAACCACGTCCACCACTTCAGCCAGGCCGCGCAAACCGAACGGGACCATGATAAAATGCTTGAATATTTTTTCCGGGACAAACCCCAGCTTATCCCCGGCCTTTACTTTATCGCCTTTTTTAACCAACGGGGTGAAATCCCATTCTTTCTCTTCGTCCAGGGGAGATAGATAAGCCCCTCGTTTCAGAAAAAATCCGTATTGGCGTGCCAACTCCGGCAAAGGGTTCTCCAAACCGTCAAAGATCCCGCCCAGCATACCCGGGCCAAGTTCTACCGAAAGCAGTTCGCCGGTGAACTCTACCGGTTCCCCGACCTGCAGGCCGGCGGTACTCTCATAAACCTGGGTCTCCGCCAAATCCCGCCTTACCCGGATCACCTCCGCTTTCAGGGCTTCATTGCCGTGTTTGATATAAGCGACTTCATTCTGGATCACCAGAGAATCCGCCTGGGCCGTGACCATATTACCGCTGATCTTTACGATCTTGCCGCTTCTTCTATGCTGCATGATTAAACCTCTCTATGAATTTCAATGTTTTTCGCTTAATTCCATAACCCGCTTAAGCTGGGCCTGATTGTCCGCTCCGCTGATATTCGCCCAGCGCAGGAGTATGCGTAATTTCAAACAGTAGATGATCAGGGCGTCCAGATCAAAGTAATGCCCAAAAGAAAGCTCTTCCAGCTTTTTCCATCTTTCCTGGTCGAGGAACTTCTCCGCTTCCGCCGGCGAAGGGATGCGCCGGCTGTTAGCCGCAATATGGACAAGCCCGCTATCCCCGGATCCGTCCGGGCGCAGATATTTAGCAGGCTCGATCTTCCTGCGGCTGGCGCGGACTTTAACCAGTTCATTGCGCAATCCGGTCTCGAATGCCTGCCATTGTTTTAATGTCGGCTGCCTGGCCGGATGATCCAATAACGCTTTGCCGGCGCAAAGCCCTAAGGTCTGATAATCCTCTTCCGGAATAAGGTCCCGGCACATTCCCATAAAACGTTCCAAGGAATATTCTGGTTTTGCCCCGAACTGGAGCACAGGAAGACTGGAGATCAAATAAGTATAGAACTCCGGCATTGTTATTTTGTATCCTTAAGTATCTGCTCAACTTTAGGCTTAACTTGCGTTTGGAGGTATTGCACCAGGGCTTTTTCGCTGAAATCAAAATGTGACTTGCCCGCGTCGAAACTGATCATGAACCCGGCGCGGATATCATCCCCCTGCCTTAACTCTATCCCGTTCTTAAGCTCGTTTTTAAGTTTATTCAGGAAATGCCCTTCCAATTTGCTTTTATCCGGGGCGCTCAGATATACCACAGCCTGTTTCCCTCCCTGGCCGCAGCATTCCTTAATGATCCCGGAGATCATCTGCGAAAGCTCTTCGGCAGTTAAGGCCACAGCGACATCTTTGACTATAACCCGCTCCAATAATCCCAGTATACCTTCTTTAAGGCCGAGCAGAAAGTCCCTGCCTGCCTGCTGAAGCTCCGCGCGGGAACTTTCCTTCAGGCGCTCGACTTTTTCTTGAGCGTCCTCAACGATCTTCTTGGCCTGCGCCTGGGCCTTGCGCACGATCATATCGGCCTCTTCCTGCGCCTGTTTCTCAATCTGGGCCGCTTTTTCCTGGGCGGCCACAACGCCTTCCTGGTTTATTTTTTCAATAAGTTCTTTGATCTGGTCTGACATAAAACACCTTTCTATTTTTTACCCCGTCTCATTGATAATGCTTTTTGCGGCCTGAAGCGGATCTTCCGCCTCGGTTATCGGCCGACCCACTACAATGTAATTAGCTCCGGCGGCAATCGCGTCTTTTGGGGTAGCTATCCGCTTCTGATCACCCGCCTCGGCGCCTTTCGGCCTGATTCCCGGAGTAACAATAACAAAATTATTGCCGCAAGCTTTACGGACAGCCTTAGCTTCATGCACCGAGCAAACCACTCCGTCCAGACCCGCCTTCTTAGCCAGTTTCGCCCGGCGGACCACTTCGGATTTGGTGTTCATTCCCGATTTGTCGCTGGTCAGGACCGTGATCCCCAATAAGATAGGCTTCTTGATCTTCAGTCTTGCCGCCTCTTCCTGGGCTGCCTGCGCCGCCCGGCAGAGCATCTCTTCGCCTCCCGATGTATGCAGGGTAAACATCTTGACCCTTAACCCGGCAGCCTGGCGCACTGCATTAGCCACTGTATTAGGTATATCGTGGAATTTCAGGTCCAGAAAAACCTCAGCGCCTTTCTTCCGCGCCATCTCGATAACTTTCGGTCCATAGGCGGTAAAAAGCACCGGGCCGATCTTAAAGACCTTTATCCGCGGGTAAAGCATCTCAACAAAACGCCGGGCTGTTTTTAAATCTTTAGTATCTAAAGCGATGATTGTTTTAACTGCGGTCATTCTTTCAAACTCCCGGTCAAAGCTTTGATATTCTTTATCCTGTTTGCCCTTAAATATTTACCCAGGCCCTCTATGATCTCGCTGGAGCTGCCGGGATCGACAAAATTAGCCGTACCCACGCTCACCGCGCTTGCCCCGGCAATAATGAATTCCAGGGCGTCCTCAGAAGTCATTATCCCCCCGATTCCGATGATAGGTGTCTTTACTTTCTTATAAACCTCTCTGACCATACGAACTGCTATCGGCTTGATCGCCGGGCCGCTCAAACCGCCTGTTCCCATAGCGATCTTCGGCCTTCTTTTATTTATATCGATGCTCATCCCGTAAACGGTGTTGATCAGCGCAAGGCAATCGCTGCCCGCTTTTTCCGCGGCCAGGGCGATCTCGGTGATATCGGCGACATTAGGCGAGAGTTTGGTGATCAGTGTTTTTCCGCAGGCCTTGCGCACAGCCTTGACCAGGCTATAAGTGGCTTCCGGGTCCTGGGACACCAATTTGTTCTTTTTCAGGTTGGGGCAGGAAATATTCAATTCCAGGGCGGCAATACCGTCCAGCTTGTCCAACCGCCTGGCCAGGGAAACGAATTCTTGTGGATCGGTTTCCGAGGCTATGCTGACGATCACCGGAACCCCGGATTTTCTCAGAACCGGCAGTTTCTCCTCAATAAACGCTTCTATGCCCGGGTTCTCCAGGCCAATGGAATTAAGCATCCCCGCAGGTGTTTCACATGTACGCGGAGCGGGATTACCCTGCCGAGGGTTAATAGTAACAGTCTTTGAGACCACTGCGCCCAATTTTTTCAGATCAAGTAAATCCGCGAATTCCTCGGCATAACCAAAAGTTCCGGAAGCGGCCATCACCGGATTCTTTAATTTCAGTTTTCCTAAACTGACAGACATGTCTTGTTTCATTTTAAGCCCGCTTTTTTAAAAACTCGGCTCGACGCAAAACACCTTATATTTATTGAAATCCTTTAATCCGCCCTGGATAAAACTGAGGTTAGTCAGATACTTCAGCTTAAACCAGGTCCAGAATTCCGATCTCGGTTCCATATCGAAATTCCACCTGACATACAGATACGCATAGCGCCAGGTCAAAAGAAAAGCCAGCAGCGTGAAGAGCAGCCATCCTAAGCCTCCGGCGATAAAACTGAAAACCAGCCCGAGCAGGAATAAAACGGCCCAGGCGTGCATTAAATGAAAGTTCCCCAGGTATATGAACCCCCTGACCGGGGAAGGTATTTTTATCGACGGGCAGCCTTTCAAGTTCTGAAAGATCACTTGAAGGGCGTTCTTCTTCACATATTTCTCGATCAACGGCAGATGCGCCTGTCCGTAAGTAACCCAGACTTTCCTTAACGCCTTAAGGTCTGCCCGGTGCATATGATCAACCTTGGCCAGGGGAGCAAAATAGAATTTCCAGCCCTTAGACCGGTGTTGATAGCTCAAGTCCATATCCTCGCCAGTAGGCCTTTCCCAGAACTTGGCGCCGATCTCTTTCATCGCGCTCCTGCGGTAAGCCACGTTGCAAGTGCCGAAGAAATACGCCTTATGCCCGCCTATATCGCAAGGGCTGGGCTCCTTGGGAAAATCCGGGTAATAACCCTCTTTAATAAAGCCATACCGGGGAGAGACCATATTGAAGCGGAAATGCTGGCACCAGGCCTCAACCATATTATTCGGATCGACCTTCAGGGTATACACCTCTCCCCCTACCGCGGCTATCTTCGGGTCACGGTTGAAATGCTTGATCATTTCATTTATCCAGCTTTTATCCGGGGCGCAGTCTCCGTCGGTAAAGAAAAGAAATTCCCCCTTTACCACGCCCAGGGCCTTGTTCCTGGCAAACCCCGGGGAAGGACAGTTCGGGACTTCCACCAATTTAATGAACGGATATTTCTTCTGCCAATTTTGAATGATCTGTATCGTTTTATCGCTGGAGCCGCCGTCCACTATGACCCATTCCCAGCTATCATGGGAATAATCCACGTTAAGCAGGTATTCGAATGATTTCTCAATAGTGCGCTCAAAATTCTTGACCGGGATAATGATGGAAACAAACGGTGATTGAGGCATCTTTCCCCTCCTTGCATACGTATGCAACACCGGCGTTTCCAAGAACGCCGGGTGTGATTATATACACCCACCCTCACCACACTATTTCTTCGCCGCGAAAAACCGGGCCTTCTTTACAGACCCTCTTAAAACCTTCGGTTGTGTTCACCACACAGCCCAGGCAGGCGCCGATCCCGCAAGACATATGCTCCTCAAGGGACATCTGGGCTGGAATTTTATGCTTTGCGCTGATCCGGGAGACTTCTTTTAACATAGGCCTGGGGCCGCAGGCGTAGATAATCGATAGCCGATAATCGATAGTCGATAGTAATTTCTCCAGCAACTCAGTGACCCTTCCGTGAAAACCGCGGGAGCCGTCATCGGTGGCGATCTTAACAACACAACCCTTTTTCTTGAATTCTTTTTCGCAGAGGATATGTTCCGCGCTGCGGCTGCCGATAAGCACCAGCGGCAAGCGGTTTGCGGCAAGCGGTTTGCGCGAAACCAGTTCTTGCGCCAGAAAATTCAACGGCGCTACCCCCATTCCACCGCAAACAAGTATATGCCGGCGCTCAGATATATCCTTTGCCTTATAATCAAACCCCTTGCCCAAAGGCCCTATTATATCCAGTTCTTGCGCAGGCCGCATAGCGGAAAGGATCTTTGTCGCTGGGCCCAGGGCTTCATAAAGGATCTCAAGCTTTTGCCCGGAAACAGCATGGATACTCAACGGCCTGCGCAGAAGCGGCGCAGCGGGTCCATTTACCCGGAGCATAATGAACTGCCCGGGGCGGGCGATACGGCTTAAACTCCCCGCGTCTAGAACAAGACGGTAATAAGCGCCGTTGATCCGGCAATTACTTCGAATTTTTATTTTCTTTTGTAATACGTTCATATCTTTCAGCCAAGAAAACGATCACAATGAAATAAAGCAGGAATATGGCCAGCAAAACAGCCAAATCCGCCACAATGGTCCATTGGTTCCCGGCTCGGATATCCTCCCAGGATTCGACTATCAGGGCTGCGCAGAGCACTATCAGAATGCTGGGCAGCTCTCTTTTAAACCAGCTTAATTTTACCGGCAGGCAATCCGCTATATCGGTCCTGAGCAAAAAACCCGGATCAGGCAGTAAGCGCGGCACCCTGCGCATATAATCCTTATATTCTTCGCCGAAACCGTTTAATAAGACCTTTTCTTCGCTGATTATCACATGCACGTAACGCAGGATAAAAATTAACGCGAATATCGCGAATACCCAGGGATGAAAAACGAACAGGACCACGCCTGAACCGATCAGTATTATGCCCAGGTACATCGGGTTCCTGACCAGTGAATACGGCCCGCTGGTGAGCAAAGAATGCCCGCTGCGGGAAAGTTCCGCCTTATAACCGCGGCTGGAAACCCGCAACAGCTGGCCCAAAAGGATCAACCCCATCCCAAAGATCTCAACCAGATCATCCCACGGTCCAGGGGTATGCCGGATAAGTTTGAAGATAAAAAAAGAGCAGATTAAAATAGTAAAAAAGATAAAAATGCCGTTTACCTTTATGCGCTTCTTCATTATTTTTGACAGCGGGGACAAAAACAAGTCCCCCGGCCTCCCATAGCGATCTTCTTGATCACGGTTTTACATGCCATACACGGCTTGCCCTGCCTGCCGTAAACCTTGTGCTTACGGCTGTAATCTCCTCGTTTGCCTGAAACACGCACATAATCGTCGATCGAGGACCCGCCGCATTTTATCGCCTCATCCAGGACCGCGACTATCTCTTTAAACAACAGCGTTTTTTCCGCTTCCGCAAGGCTGACTGCCGACCTTTCCGGGTTTATTTTAGCACGAAATAGTATTTCTGCAGCGTAAAGATTTCCTATGCCGGCAATAAAGGTCTGATCCATTAAAAGCGGCTTGATCCGCGTCTTTCTGCCGGAAAGAAGTTTTTTAAAACTCCGGATGGTCAGATCAAACGGCTCCGGGCCCAATTCCTTGATGAATTTTAACTCTCGCCAATCATCCAAAAGCCGTAATTCCGCAAACAGCCGCTGGTCGTTAAAATCCAATGTATTATTGCCGGATAACCTGAAGCTGACCCTGCTAGTTTTTCCATTTCCGGGATAAACCAATTGGCCGGTCATTTTAAGATGAACTGTCAGGGCTTTACCGTTGGAAAGCTCAAGTATAAGAACCTTGGCCCGGCGCAGGATTCTTTTTATGACCGCGTTCCTTAAACCTGCCGCGAACTGCGTTGGCCCGGGCTGGCGGATCACCGCGGGGTTATTTATGGCCACACCGAGGATCTTTCTCCCCAGCACAGTTCCTTCCAAGTCCCGCTTTATAGTCTCTACTTCAGGAAGTTCCGGCATTGTCTTATCGGGTTTGCCTAACCGCTGATAAATTTAACCCATAGCTCTCTTAGCCGTGGCCCATCGCTCTCGCAAAAATAAATCCCCTGCCACGCGCCTAACATCAATTGGCGGTTTTCCACTATAATAGAAAGACTCTGGCCAAATATGGAAGATTTAATATGGCTGTCGGAATTACCTTCGCTATGGGTATAACCGCCGGACAAAGGGACAAGTTTAGTAAAAGCGGCGAGCATATCTTCTTTCACCGCGGGGTCAGCATTCTCATTTATAGTCAGGCCAGCGGTTGTATGCGGGCAGAACAGAACACATAGGCCATCGGGAACGGCACATTTCTCCGCTATCCCCCTTATTTTCTCAGTAATATCCACAAATTCCATGCGGTTCTTGGTCTTGATCTCTATCTTTTCCATACGGACTATTTAGACATCTTCTTATGATAATCCTGGATCGACCTTACCTCCAACTCTTTCTTTATCAGCGTTTCGATACCGTTAACCGTTGCCTGAGCCCCGGAGATCGTGGTAGTGTACGGTATATTATAAAGGACCACATACGAACGGATCTTAAGCTCATCCTGCCGGGGGATCCTGCCTGAAGGGGTATTGATGACCATTTGGATCTTGCCGTCTTTCATCAGGTCCAGTATATTCGGCCGGCCTTCGGAAAGTTTGGGCAGGATCTTCACGTCTATCCCGTTCTTTTCCAGCGCCGCGGCTGTCCCGGAAGTCGAATAAACCTGGAATCCAAGGTCAACCAGCTTCTTGGCGATGAACACCACCGCCCTTTTATCCCGGTCGCGCACTGAAATAAACACATTGCCTTTCTTAGGCAGGTTCTGCCCGGCGGCGATCTGGCTCTTTATATATGCCCTGCCGAAATCCTTGTCGATGCCCATGACCTCGCCGGTAGATTTCATCTCCGGCCCCAGGATAACATCCACTCCCGGGAAACGGTTAAAAGGGAATACCGATTCCTTGACCGCAACATGCTTAGTAACAATCTCTTTAGTGAACCCCAGATCCTTGAGCTTCTTTCCTAACATTACCTTGGTCGCCAGTTTTGCCAGAGGCAGGCCGATGGCCTTGGAAACAAAAGGCACGGTCCTGGACGCGCGCGGATTGACCTCCAGCACATAAATTTTTTCATCCTTGACCGCGTATTGCACGTTCATTAACCCGACAACATTAAGTTCTTTGGCCATTTTATAAGTGGCTTCGCGGATCTTATTCACCAGCCCCTGCGATAACGTGTATGCGGGAAGGACCATCGCCGAATCCCCGGAATGAATACCCGCCTCTTCGATATGCTCCATGATCCCGCCAATGACAAAAGTACTGCCGTCGCCGATCACATCCACATCCACCTCGATGGCGTCTTCCAGGAACTTGTCGATCAATATCGGATGTTCCCCGGAGACTTTAGCCGCCTCGATAATGAACCTTTCCAAGAGGCTTTCGTCATAAACGATCTCCATTGCCCGGCCGCCCAGGACATAAGAAGGCCTGACTAACACCGGGTACCCTATCTTCCGGGCTACTATTTTAGCCTCTTCAAAATTAAAAGCGGTTCCGTTCTCCGGCTGCAGAAGATCAAGTTTATGCAACATCTCCTTGAATTTTTTCCGGTCTTCGGCGATATCGATGCTATCCGCGGTCGTGCCCAGGATATTTACCCCGGCCTTGCGCAAAGATAACGCCAGATTTATCGGTGTCTGGCCTCCGAACTGGACGATCACGCCCATCGGTTTTTCCAGCTCGATTATATTCATTATATCCTCAATGGTCAGCGGCTCGAAATAAAGGCGGTCAGACGTGTCGTAATCGGTCGAAACCGTCTCAGGGTTGCAATTGACCATAATGCTCTCTATGCCTTCTTCCTTCAGCGCATATGCCGCATGGCAGCAGCAGTAATCGAATTCGATCCCCTGGCCGATACGATTCGGCCCGCCTCCTAAAATGATCACTTTTTTATCCTTGCCCGGCCGGCCTTCATCCTGGCTCTCATTAGTCAAGTAAACATACGGCTGCTTGGCGTTGAATTCGCCGGCGCAGGTATCTACTAATTTATACACCGCTTTCTTATTATTCTTCTTCCTGTGTTCACGCACCTTACCCTCCCTGGAATTCAATAAATAGGCCAGTTGCCTGTCGGAAAAACCGTCCTGCTTGGCCTGCCCCAGGAGATCTGCGGGAAGCTTTATCTCATCCTCAGCCCGGTTATTCCTGAAGGCCTTGATCTTCTCCTCCATCTCCACCAGTTGTTTCATGTTATCAATAAACCAGCGGTCGATCCGGGAAGCCGCGTAGATATCGTCCACGGAAAACCCCGCTTTAAGCGCGTACCTTAAATAAAATATCCTTTCATCATTAGGGACGGTTATCTTATCTTTGATCTCTTTGAGCAACCCGCTATCCGGATTTTTCAACGCTTCGTCGGATATTTTATCCTTACCATCCGCCCCGAAACCGAAACGGGATATCTCTATGGAGCGTATCCCCTTTTGCAGCGCTTCTTTAAAATTCCTGCCGATAGACATAGCTTCGCCTACGGCTTTCATGGAGGTATTCAAAGCCCGGTCTGACCCCGGGAATTTCTCGAACGCGAACCTGCAGATCTTGAATACGCAATAATCAACCGTGGGCTCAAAGAAAGAAGTGGTCTTTCCGGTGATCTGGTTCATTACCTCCGGAAGTGTATAGCCTACGGCCAATTTTGTGGCTACCCTGGCTATGGGAAACCCGGTGGCTTTTGATGCCAGCGCCGATGACCGGGAAAGCCGGGGATTGACTTCGATTATCACAATATGTCCGTTATCCGGGTTCTGGCCGAACTGGATATTCGCCCCGCCTCCGGTAATCCCGACCCTGCGGATTATTTTTTTGGAAAGATTCACAAAATTAGTGTATTCTTCGGCGGTCAATGTCTGGGCGGGGGCAACCACCATGCTATCCCCGGTATGCACGCCCATAGGATCCACGTTCTCCATCGAAGTGATCATGATCACATTATCCGCACAATCGCGCATTACCTCAAATTCGATCTCCTTCCAGCCAAGAACAGACTGCTCAACCAATATCTGATGCACCGGGCTGGTCTCAAGCCCTTTGGCCAGAAAACGCTCCAATTCCTCCTTGTTATAGACAATAGACCCGCCGCTGCCGCCAAGGGTATAGGCGGGACGAAGTATAAGGGGAAACCCTATGCCCAGGCCGATCTTCATCCCTTCTTCAACGCTGCAGGCGATGCCGCTTTTAGGAACAGCCAAACCGATCTCCTGCATGGCCTTTTTGAAGAGCAGCCGGTCTTCGGCGCAGGAGATAGCGTTGACCGACGCGCCTATTGATTCCACTCCGTACTTCTTCAATATCCCTTCCTTCATCAGGAAAAATGCCAGGTTTAAGCCGGTCTGTCCGCCCAGGGTCGGCAATATCGCATCCGGCCTTTCTTTGGCAATGATTTTGGTTACGTAATCGAACGACAAAGGCTCGATATAAGTTACGTCGGCCAACCCCGGATCGGTCATTATCGTCGCCGGATTTGAATTTACCAGAATGGTAAAATACCCTTCTTCTTTCAGGGCCTTGCATGCCTGAGAACCTGAATAATCGAATTCACAGGCCTGGCCGATAACTATCGGGCCGGACCCGATCATAAGCACCTTTTTAATATCTTTGCGTCGAGGCATTATTTGCTCCTTTCTAACATCTTCACAAATCTATGGAATACCTGATTGATCTCGCCAAGCCCGGGGCTGGACGGTATATACTGCGCCCCAATGAACCGCATCTTTTTGCTTTCGATCTCTTCAACGGTCCGGTCATTCAGATTATACTCAGTAACCTTTACATTCTTAATCTTAGCCAGGCTTTCATTGTCCACCGCATAAGAATGATTCTGACTGGTTATCTCGCCCTTATAAGAAGCCGGCTTATTTATAGGATAATTTACCCCGCGATGGCCTAATTTCATTTTCGTTATCTTAGCGCCGATACTCTGGGCTAAAACCTGATGCCCGCAGGAAATTCCCAGAACAGGGATCTTCCCGATCACCTTTTTCACGTTTTCCGCCACACCGGATAACCCGGGATCCTGCTCCGGGCCGTTCGAGATTATCAAACCCTGAAATTTAAGCCTCAGTATATCCTCGGGAACGGTATTGTACGGCAGCAAAGTTATTCCCATCCCCAATGCCTGCAACTGCCGGATCAGGCTGTTAGTCGCGCCGATATCCAATATAGCGATCTTTTTTGCTTTAGGTTTGGCTTTAGTCAAAACGGTTATTTTACCGGTGGATATTTCCGGTAAGGCGCTTTCCGTCTCAGCCTTGTGAAAAGACTGCATCTTTGCAGACAACTCTTTAAGATCGAAACAATCGGTGGAAATGATCCCGAGCATCTCGCCTTTCTGCCTTATATGCACGGTCAAAGTGCGCGTATCCACTTTTTGTATCGTAAGCAGTTTGTTCTCGGCGATAAACTGGTCAAACCCGGCTTTAGCCTGCCAATTAGAATAAATATTGGCTTTTTCTTTGATCACCAGGCCGGAAAGCCAGACTTTCTTTGATTCATTGAATTTAGGCGCTACCCCGTAATTGCCGATCAAGGGATAAGTAAGCACCAGTATCTTGCCATGGTTTGCCGGGTCAGTCATCATTTCCTGATAACCCACGACAGCGGTATTTAAAACCACCCCGGCGATCCGCTCGCCTTTTGCCTGATTAACCGACTCGCCCCAAAAAGAACGGCCGTCTTCCAGCATCAAAATAGCTTTCATAACTTACTCCTGCGTTAGAATTTTTTTAACCTTGGCTATTGCCTGATCCGCTGTTTTAGCCTTGATCACTCCTTTTATGTCCCAGGAATTAAAACTAATAACCGGTATGCCGAATTGAAGGCAGTAAGCAATCTCAGAAAGAGTCCCGGCTTTTCCGGGTAAAGCTACGACCACGTCTGCGCTGGAAACAACCAGCACGTTCCTGGCTAATCCCATACCAGTAGGAATAACCAAATCCACATATTCATTAGCATCTTTTTTGCTGTAAGTTGGTATAATACCAATCGTTACACCTCCGCCAGCCTTAAACCCATTGCAAACCGCCTTCATAGTTCCACTTAAACCGCCAGAAACGATAAAACCAGCCACTTTTGCCAATTTATAGCCTAAACTATGGGCCAATTGCTCCACTTTTGCCGTACAATCATGCCCACCTATAACACCAACTATTTTTTTACGCATTTTTCAAGACCCGATCTTCTAACTCTTTTATTTTCAGCGATTTGCAGCGCGAAGCTTTTTATTATTTATGCGCCTGACAGGAGTTGAACCTGTACCACTAGCTCCGGAGGCTAGTGCCCTATCCATTGGGCCACAGGCGCATTAATGCAGTACATTGCGGAGAATAACACTATACCACAATTCACCCGGCATTGAAAAGAACAAATTTCGATTATTTTGATTAGAATAAACTCAATTGCTGCTCGGTTCCACCAGCCGCCGGACCGGAAGCGTTGTTTTTCTTAACCGAGATTATCCCATATTCACCATCATACCCCGGTTGGGCATTAACCTGACCCAGGCGCATTTTTATTATATTCTCAGCCAAAGGCCGGAACATCCCTTGGCGCAATTCCTCGTCCTTTAAATATAAAAGTATATTGAATTCAGTCCCGAACTTGGCTAAAAGCCCCATATATTCTCTTTCTACTGCCACTGAACCCTTTTTGACCCCCTTAACATCGGCTATGATCTCATCTAAAGGAATCAGACTCTTGAACGGAATCGCATTATCCGGCGTAAGCCCTTCACGCCTGTCCGCCAGGCAATCTACGCGGTTAAGCACGCCAACAGTCAGCGGTTTATTACATTTCGGGCATATGCCTTTATGTTCTTTGGTCTCTTTGGGCGAAAAACAAACCCCGCAGTTGCGATGACCGTCAAAATGGTACTTACCCTCTTCAGGAAAAAATTCAATAGTATACAAAAACCTCTTCTTATCTTTGGTTTTGAGGACTTCCCGGATGGTCGTGTAATCCATCTCGCAGTCGAACACATTGGCTTCACGGCCGATCTTTTGCGGGCTGTGGCTGTCGGAATTGGAGATAAGGGTAAACCTGTCCAACGCGGACAGCCTCCAATTCATTGCCGGATCGCTGGAAAGCCCGGTCTCCAAAGCGAATATCTTAGACGTCTGTTCTTCAAAGCAATCCTCGATCCGGTCAAAGCCGGACATCGAGCCGAACAAAGAAAACCAAGGGGTCCATATATGCCCGGGGACGACCATACAGTTCTCGTCTATATCAAAGACGATCTTGGCTAATTCGCTGGCGTCCACTCCCAATATCGGCCGGCCGTCTGAGGCCAGATTACCCCTGCGACCCAAGGCCTCATTGATCTTGTCAACGGTCTTAAATGACGGCGCGAAAATAAGGTTGTGTATCCTGTATACCCTGCCGTTCTTGGAATATATACTGCTGATCTCGGCGGTGAGGATAAAATAAATATCTTTATGCTTAAAAAGACCGTTGCCCAGGTCTTCCAGATTTTGCTTCAATTCCTCCAGCCATAAATGATGGGTGAAATCGCCTGTGCCCATCAAGGTGATACCCTTCAATTTGGCCCATTCAGCCAAATGCCGGACATCCATATTCTTGGAGGTCGCCCGGGAGTATTTTGAATGAATATGAAAATCCGCGATAAATTTCATTGCCCCGCCTTATACGCTATTTTACCGGCGCAAATAGTATATTCCACCAGCCCTTTAAGCTTCATCCCGATAAAAGGCGAATTCTTGGATTTAGAAACGAACCCTCCTTTTTCCACGATCCATTCTTTATCCGGGTCGATTATAACGATATCCGCCGCCTTACCGGTGGTCAATGAACCTTTATCTATACCCAGGATACGGCTGGGATTAACGCTCATCCTAACCACCAGATCAGACCAATCTAATACGCCTTTGCCGATCAATTCGGTCACGCTGACGGCTAATTCGGTTTCCAGTCCGGTCGCCCCGAACTCCGCCCGGTCGAATTCAATCTCTTTTTCGCTTACCGTATGCGGCGCGTGGTCAGAAGAAATAGCATCAAGGATGCCTTTTTTCAATCCCTGGATTATAGCGTCCTTATCCTTCCTGCTTCTTAACGGCGGGTTCATCTTCATATTAGTATCATATCCCCGGGCAGCTTCTTCGGTCAGGGTGAAATAATGCGGGCAGGTTTCCGCGCTGACCTTTACGCCCTTCTTCTTGGCCTTAGCGATGATCTCTACTGACTCAGCGCAACTGACATGCGCGATATGTATCGTGCATTTTGTCTTTTCTGCAAGCTGTATATCCCTCTGCACCCTTTTATATTCCGATTCGTTTGAAATACCCCTTAACCCCAGCCGGGTAGAAACAGCGCCCTGGTTAACCACCCCCGAAGCTGAAAGAGCCTTATCCTCGCTATGACAAATAACCAATACCCTCGCCTCTTTGGCTTTTTTCATCGCTTTAAAAAATACCTCGCGAGATTCCACGGACGAGCCGTCATCGGAAACAGCGATCACCCCTTCTTTCTTTAACTTCGCGGCATCCGTGATCTCTTCCCCTATCCTCGCCCGGGTGATCGCGGCAGCGATCAAAACATTAGCGCGGGCGGTTTCTCTGATGATATCTTTCAACAAGTTAACGTTCTCTATGGAGTCAATCGCCGGCTGAGTATTGGGCATCGCCAGGATAGTGGTAAATCCGCCCTTGAGCGCGGCCATGGTCCCGGTTAAAACCGTTTCTTTATCCTCTCTGCCGGGCTCGCGCAGATGCACGTGCATATCAATTAATCCCGGGGCGACGATCTTACCCGAGGCGTCGATCGTCTCGTCCGCCGCAAAGGTTATATCCTTGGCCACCTTCGATATCCTGGCTCCTTCCACCAATATATCCCGGATATCGTCTAAATTATTCGCCGGATCAACAACCCGTCCGTTCTTAATCAGTATTTTCATTTTTTATATCGTGTGCCTGGGAGACCAGGAAAAGCACAGCCATGCGCACAGCGATACCGTTAGTCACCTGCTCCAGTATTACCGACTGCGGGCAGTCCGCTACTTCGCTGGACATCTCTATCCCCCGGTTTATCGGTCCGGGGTGCATTACTATAATATTTTTCTTGGCTTTAGCCAGCCGCTCCTCAGTGATCCCGAATTTCTTGAAATATTCCATCTGTTTAGGGAAGGCGTTCTGCTCGTCCCGCTCGAACTGCATCCTTAACACGTTGACGGCATCGGCATTCTTTAGGGCCTCGTCTATATTGCTGGTCACTGCCGCGCCCATCTCTTCTATGCCCGGGGGGATAAGCATCCTGGGAGCGCAGACCGTAACCTTGGCGCCCAGTTTGGTCAATCCCCAGATATTCGAGCGGGCGACGCGCGAATGCGCGATATCTCCGACAATGCTCACGTTCAACCCCTCGATCCTTCCTAATTTTTCCCTCAAGGTGAATATATCCAACAGCGCCTGCGTAGGATGCTCATGCCAGCCGTCACCGGCGTTAACCACGCTGATCCCCAGACTTTTGGCCAGCATCATCGCCGCGCCGGAATAACTATGGCGGATGACGATTATATCGGCTTTCAACGCCTCGATGTTTTTCCCGGTATCGATCAGGGTCTCGCCTTTTTTAACGCTGGATGTTTCAGTGGATATATTGATCACGTCGGCGGAAAGCCTTTTGGCGGCCAGCTCAAAAGAAATGCGGGTGCGGGTAGAAGGTTCATAGAAGAGGTTAACCACTGTCTTTCCGCGCAAGGCAGGGACTTTCTTGATCTCGCGGGTAGTCACCTCCTTAAAAGAATCGGCGGTATTTAAAATAAACTCGATCTCTTCCCTGGTCAGATATTCCAGTCCGAGCAGGTCTTTTTTATTCCAGATCGCGGCTTCAATCATTTTTCTCCACTATCGCCACTTCATCCTGTGCGTCCATCTCGGTCAAGCGGACTTCAACTGTCTCATTTTTCGCCGTGGGGATGTTTTTTCCGATATAATCCGGGCGGATCGGCAACTCCCTGTGGCCGCGGTCGATCAAGACAGCCAGTTGTATGCTTTTGGGCCTGCCCAAGTCGATCAACGCGTCCAGGGCCGCCCGGATGGTCCTGCCGGAATAAAGGACATCGTCTACCAGGACGACATTCTTATCGGTTATATCAAACCCTATCTCGGTCTTATGCACTACCGGCTGGGAGGCGATCAGCGTCAGGTCGTCGCGGTAAAGAGTAATATCCAGGCTGCCTACAGCCGCTTCTTTGTCTTCTATCTTCTTTATGCTCTGGGCGATCCGGTTAGCCAGATAAACCCCCCGGGTCCTTATACCCACCAGGCAAAGGCTCTCCGTCCCCTTATTTCTTTCCAGGATCTCGTGGGAGATCCGCACGATTGCCCGGGTGATCGCGTCCTTATCCAAAACCTTCGCTTTTTCTTTCATAAGTTATCTGTTTGATTTATCCCGGCCTCTCAGCGCTTCGAAAATTTTCAAGGTTAACCGCCAGAAATTTTCTCGCAGCTGCCGGGATTATTTCGCAGCCGGCTATCGCCTATAACTTACGTCCCAAACCTTTAGAGCAAACATTCCGTAAGTTATCTGCTCAATAAAAAAACCAACTTCCTCATCTCGAGTCAGTTGGCATTCCCGTTATTGTTGGTGTTTAGTTTCATATTTCCAGCCTTGCCGGCCTCTCAGGGCCAGGCTTAAAGGTCCTTTCTGATTAGTAAGAATATACCATCCAAACACCCCCTTGTCAAGAATTAATTAGCCGCGGACAGCTCCAGGAATTCCAGCATTTCCAGCAATTGCGGATCTGTGGCTTGCGCGTCAGCCTCTTCCATTCTGAGCATATCCGCTATACAGGAAGCCAGCTGGCCGGAACTTTGTTTCAAATACTGTTTCTGATAACACAGTCTAATATTGTTCTTCAAACGGTCTAAAGAAGGAATGTTCTCTGACTCTATCAGCCGCCTTATCTCCTCCAGATCCTTAGTCAATTTCAGGATGTCCTCTTTAGTAGCCTGCTTATCAATCAGCATATTATCCATGAACCCTGCCGGGATCGATCCTGCCGCCTGCCGGATATTTATCGGCAACCCGCGAAAATCTACGCCGCCCTTACCACCGTCATCATTAATTACACTTTCTTCGCCTGACAAACTATACTTATGCTTTGCCTGCAGTTTTTCTATCCCATCTTTGGCCTGCCAGAAATTAGGATGGTTTTGCCAAATATCGGTGAGCTGTTTTATTGCCCCTGGATCCCCCAATTCTACAAGGGCGTTTATAACCGCGGAAGCGACCTGATATCTCTCCCTGGCGGCATTCTCACCCCGGGCTATTTCCTCTCTCAATTTCTCTAACAAAGGATCGACCGCCCGAAGATCGCCAAATTTGCCTAACGCGAGCGCAGCCCAAACAGAAATCCAGAAATTATCATGCCTTAAACATTCCACGAGCACCTGAAATTTTTGTTCATCCGGGATACTAAGATTCAATATACCATCTATTGCCCCCTGGGCACTCTCCCATCTGACGATTTTAGGACTTAATAAACCTACTTTAGCCAGGATGTCTTTGATATCCCCGCCATTCTCTAAACCTCCGTCAGGGATAACCCGTACAGCCGGATTGCCTTTCAGGCCCCAAAAAAACGAGGGGGGCAAGAAATTCGCCCTTTCCAGGTCTTCCTTTATTATGCCGGTCATATCAAAAACCGCGTTACTCCCGGTGTTGAATATCACCGACCTTTTATAATCCGTGGTCAAATTATGTTCAACCATGCCTTGAGGCCAGAGAGAAAAATACGCACGCACTTTTGTTATAAGCTCCCTGTCCCGATTCAATCCGCCGACAATATTCACTTTTAGTTTATCGGCGTCTTTAACCCCGAACTCGTCTATCATTTGGCTAACAACTTTTTTTATCGTCTCCGCCATATCCAGGTCATTAGTTAAATGAATCAGCGCCCCGGTCCCGGTATCCTGATCCCACAGGGATACTGCTACGCAGGTATACAAACCGTAGGTTTTAAGCTTCCCTCCGGCCAGAATGGCGTAATGAGCCTCAGGGACAATAACAGCATCTTTCGTATCCGTGTTGTCGGCTTTAACCTCGAGGACGGCAAGAGGCAAACTCAACACCGCTTCAGTATGACCGTTCTTGAAAACAAGGCTGCGCTGTGCTGCGATATTATCTTTATACCTGCGCTTGTTAATAGTCGCCGCGATATTATCTGCTATCCTTAGCCCCATCTGCCCGCTTCCCGTATACAGATCCGGATTTTTCCCCTTTTCTTCGCTAATAGCCGAATATCTTCCAGCGCCGTTATCCTTAACGACGATCTCCAGGCTGCCGCCCGCATTCCCGAAGTCTTTTATTCCCACCGTTACAGTTATTTCCCCCCTATAACTACCTGGCCTGCGTTTTGAAACCAGCAGGTTATGATCATAATAAGACATGACCGCATCGAAAGCGTTATTTATCAGTTCTTTCACGGCGAAACCGGCATCATAAAAACTATCCCTCTGATGCAAGCGGTATCCTTCGGCTATTGTTATCGGCAGGCTTTCAATGAAACCCTTACGTTGTTTAGCGTAGTTTTCTTTCCATTCGCCGTAATTACTATACCCGCGGGCAAAATCAGGGAATACTATCTTAAACGTTTTAGGGTAATTCTGCAATGCCGTTCTTATTCTCTCCGCTCTCGGGTCAGGCTTATTGCTGAAGGCCCCGCTTCCCCCGTCAGATATTGTTTGTTTGTTTTTTCGGCGATTATTGACAATCTCATTCAACTCTTTTTCCTTAGGGATAATTCCCGTAAAGGACTTGATGTTTTTCCAGCTAATATCAGAACCATCCAGCACCCGGTCAGGAACAAAATAATCATTAAACAGTTTTAAGGCTATTTTGCTTGCGCAATCGATATTTATGGGCCTGCCGCCGAATTCTTTGCTTAAAACCCTGACAAAATCCCCGTATACGGAAGAGACCCACCCTTTTCCCCTCAAATCCCCATAAAGGCCTTGCAAGTCTATGGAAATATCCGGGTCGCTTACTATTTCATTCTCCTTCGGATCCCACCTGTTGGCTGTTTGACTGAACTCCCACAAGAATAGGATATCCCCGTTGCCTTTTGCCACATCTTCTTCGGGGTGTATACTATAAGCTGTCTCCAACAAACGCTCGTTCATCAAGGCCGATTTTCTGGCCACCACTATCCTGTAGACCTGGTCCATTACGGCGTATCTTACCAAACCGCCACCGGAATATCCCTGGCTGGGCAAAACAATATCCCCTTTAGGATGTTCAACAACGCCGTTATCCCGGACTACGGCATAAACATAGTCATCATCGGACACGGTTGAAAGGCCGGCTAATTTCTCTTTCCAGTTGGAGTTGATCTGTAGCGGCCACGCCCCATCCATCATATCCACATACCCGTTAATCTCATTTAAAACAGCCAGGCCTTTGCCTTTATTCCGTTTCCGGAATTCTTCATGTAATTTCCCCAGCCATTCCGGGGCAGCCAATTCGTCCAACTGCGCAGGAAGAATCTCCTGCCTACCGCCATCATATTTCAGCCTGTCGGCAGAGGAAAAATAAACATGCCTATCGGTTGATCCAAAACCCCCGGTTAAACCGAAAACTTGACCAGGGGTTAATTTTATTGACCGGGGAAGAAGCAGCCATATCGGGTAAAGATTATCGGCAATAATTGAGGCATTGCTCTTCTTAGCCCAACCCAGGATTGCGGAGGTTTTTTCATACTCAAAAACCTCCGAATCAGGAGAAAACATATCATAAGCGGCCTTGACCATCAGGGTATTGAATCTCAGCTTATCCATAAAACGCATAAACTCCGGCTTATACGCATTAATATCCTGTTGAATATACCAGAATCTCTTGACCTGCGCCGGATTCTTGGGATCGATGAATTCAATTACGGCGTTATTGCAGTCTTCTGCATTCCTCGTTTGCTCTTTATCGAAAAATTGAAGCGAGCCGTCCTTTTTAATGTGGAAATAATACACCCCTTTTATCCGCGCCTGAAGCCCGCAGATTATTCTTTCCAGGGCAATACTGCCTATCCCGGATAAATTGTATTCGCTGAGATTATACCCGGAATCAGAACCTATCAGGTAATACCTTTGCAGTATCGAATAATTGACCGGGGTAAATAGTTTATCCTCCGTGCCGAAGCTTCTCTGGTCAACTATTATAAGATCGTTCACCCCGTTTATCCCTCGTTTCAAACCGAAGAGAAGAACATCTATCCCCCCGGCGAAGGAGACCATTACCGGCCCGATATTTATTACCGGCTCATCGCTTCCGGAACTCCGCTCCATTTTATCCGCTATTTTTTCGTATCCTTCCAGCAGCCTGGGAGTGGATTTATAATACTGTTGCCTTTGCTGTAAAACTGCCCGGCTGAATTTATCTAACCGGATAGGATCAACAGCATTAAACGCACCTGCGGGAACACCCAAGACGCCGCCGTCTTTACCCCCCGGGGGTGCGCCGGGATCACTTTCAAGCCGCGCGCCATCCAAATCAAGAAACTTCTCTATAGCCTCGGCTATATCCGGCCGGGATGTTTTTTCATAGGCCTTCCGTAAGAATTCTATGCCGTCATTATAACCTAACCCTTTTACAATACCGTTTAAGATCGCCTGCCGGAACTGTTCCAGATGCATAGGATTATATATCCGGTCGAGTTGATAGACAATTGTCCCGGCGAACATCCTGAAATCGGAAGAAGAGGTGAGCCCCAAATCGATTACCGCCAGGGTCCCATCGCTGCGAAGCATAATATTCTCATCGTGAGAATCCGTGACAAAAACACCTAACACCTTGTATATATTCAACCACGCAGCCGCTATATTTTCCAGATCCCTTGTAGTAAGCTGATTATTTTTATTTTTTTCGGCGATCATTGGCCCGTCTATCCATTCCTGCAGATAATAGGTAACTCCGCCCAGGCGTGTCACACCGCTATCGTATTGCGCCGGGACCAATGTCTGAGGAGCGCCAAACATCTTTGCCTTCCTTATAAACTCCAGTTTCTTTTCCAGTTCTTCGGCAAAAGACCTGTTGTTTTCTTGCGGTTCTTCATATTCATCTTCCATCCCGGGCAACAATGGGGTCAATGCGATCAGGCAAATATTTATTACTTGCGGCAGTCCCTGTTCTTGAAGCCGGGTTTGTTCCTCGATTGGCACCCCTTCTAAAAACGCCAGCTGCGCGGAAACCTTAAAAATAGTTTTAATCCCCCCATTGACTTTATACGCGATACGTATCTTTTCGATTTTAACTTTGTCCGCCACCGAACCGCCCATTCGGTTTTTTAGGATAGTAAAAAAACTTTTCCCGAGATGCCCTGTCAATTCCGCCTTATAATTGGTAAACAAAGCCGCATACTCCTGCTTATTACCGGGATCATAAATCGCCTTATCTTTATACCCGGACAGGTCAAAAGTTAATTCTATGTTCTTAAAAGAAGGGGGGGCGCCCGTATTTGGCTGGTCTTTGGCTGATAAACCAACTGGTTTTGGCTGTGGCGCCCCTTCTTCTATTTGAATACTCGGGCTTACTGCGCTGAAGTCAGCAGTTATATCAAAACGAGCCAAATATTTGCTTTGTCTATATAGATCGTCGGCCGCTACGCGGCTTTCTATGATCTTTTTACCGGCGAGATCACCCCAGGCAACACCGCCCGAAAAATAGCTCCTTATTGTCTGGCCATAGACCGTATTCCGGGTCTCTTGGATATTGTATTCCCCGTCTTTGAAGGATTTCTGATAGGCCTTGAAATAAGCATCTTTGTCCCAGGCGGTCTTTGAGGTGAGGTTAGTAAGGTCTTTTGAGTCTATCCTTCCGGAATAAATCCCATTATTCCCCTGATACTTAATCTTGAACCACTGCGCCAATATCAGCGAGTAATATACCTGCCGCAAGGGCGCGTATCTCTTGCTGGAATTTATCTCTTTAGTCAGCTTCGGGATGATCGTTTCCCTGATTATCCGGCTGGAGTATTCATTAAGCTCTTTTGATCTTTCATCCGGGAAGTTATAGCTTGAGTTATTCTTTAAGTAGTCCTGCTCAAGCATTACCTTCAAGGTAGCCTTGTAGATATACGCGCTGCCTTGCGATTCCCTCACAATGATTTCATCGGGCACGATCCACGGCCGGGTCAAGGTCGGGATGGTGATATTCTCTGATCCGTAAAGCGATTCGGCCTTCTGGTACAGCTTATCCCAATATGCCTTACCGGCCGGGGTCTTAGGCGAAGTGGCTGCGGCAGTGTCTTTTTTAAGTTGCACGTCCGCCTCGAGCAGAATTTTGCCTACGTCTGTCCGGCCCAGATCATCATTGATCATTTCATCCGGGGAATCCGGCCTTAAATTTACCCAGAAATCCTCGTTCGGCAGGCTTAAGCCCACGAAGAAGTATTTCATCAGTTCGCTGGTGGTATCTTTTAACTGCTCCGGACGGGACTCTTTGCTATTGCCTTTATCCAGAAGCAGCCTGAAGTTACCGTTCAAGTTGTCATACGACAGATACCTCAGGTGCAGCGGGCGGTATTTCTCCGGCAGTATGCTCTTTGCCAGGCTGCCCACCATACCGGAGAGGTCGATCGCTGAGGATACCTGCGCAAAGCCTGCCTGTTCGAAACCAAAAACGAAGATTATTATCAGGCTTAAGACTCTCTTCAGCATTCTCTTATCTTTATATATATTAGCCATAATATTAACAAAGCACTTTGCAAAAGCGCTTCTTTTTTGATCATAAAAAAACTAACTATTGTATAAGGAATATTGTTTATCAGCCTCTTTAAGTATGTATTATATAGAGTGCTTTTTCAACCCTATTTTAGCTGTTTTGTGAAAACGGTTTCAATCCCATTTTCTCTGCCCTTTACCGGGGTTTTCTAAGAAAAGCTCTTAATTCCAATTTAAAAATGTGTTGCTTTTTATTGACGTGAGGGTATACTCTTAATAGAGATTTTTAAATCTCATAATCCCTGATTTGAAATGCGTAAAGCTTTTACGTTAATAGAATTCCTGGTGGTTTTAATCATTATTGGGATAGCTGCGTCTGTAGCCCTGCCTAATTTCTCCGGACGGCTCGAACAATTCAGGGCCCAGGAAGCGGAAACAACCCTTCTTTTGATCAACAACGCGCAAAAAAGATACAAAATGGTCAATGGCCGGTATTTTACCTGCGCTCCTAACTGCGACGTACAATCGATCAACGAAAACTTAACCCTGGATATCCAAGGCGATTATTATTTCAACTATTCGATCGCGGCCTGGGGCTCTTCCAATGAAGGCTTTCAAGCAACAGCTACACGCAAAGACGGGACGTGCGCGGACAAACACATGTCATCCACATACCTCAATAATACTATCTCCAAAGAATGCGCCCAATGGTAGAATCCGCCGGTTTGCATAAAACACTTCCCCGCCTGGTCAGCCTCGGTTTGTTGCTTTTTTGGGTCGGCTCCGCTTACGCCCAAGCGGAAAAGTTAAGCTATCTGCCCAGCAATGACAACATGGACACCGTAACCAAAGATTATCCCTCCCCTTTACAAGTTCTCGGGTTCGCTAAAGACGATTGCGAAGAAGCAAATGAATTGTTCCAGCAGGCCGAGGATTGCTACAATTGTATTCAGAACTTAAAACCGGCGTGCCCGGATTGCTGCTTGACAAGTGTCGACGATTTTTGGGCGGTCCGCTGCTCTGAGGATGTAGACAGAAAATATGCCTGCGCGACAAAGGCCTTCGCTCCGGCAGACTGCTCCGACACTAACTGCTCGCCGGACTGGGACGATGTGTGCAAAACAACCTCGACAATGAGCACACTGAATCACTGCCAGTATAATGGCTGCCCCAATACTGAACCGGAGCATGATACATTTGCTGAGCCCGCTGAAATATGCATCCCTTCCGGAGCCAATGCCTGGAAATGTAATTTCAGAAGGACTAAGGCTCGCCCGGCTTACCCGGGGTGCCCGGCCAACGAGGGATCAACAACCTCGCCCTGTTCCAGCACCCCTTATTACACCCTTAAGACCATTAATGAACCGATGATAGAAAAAATGCCCCCGGTCTGCCCGAATAAAGATTACCCCTGCTGGTTATACACGCCAACTTCGTATTTTCAGGATTGCATTGATTCCTGCAAACTTTATTCCAACAATTGGGACACTTGTAACAATGTCCTTTCTTGCTGTAAAAGAGGTGTCTGCCCGGATATGGGCTCAGGCGGCCGTGACGTATTCTGCGAACTGAACAAATGTCAGCAACGCCTGGAAATACCAAGATGCGCCGCGTTCACTTCTTCCGAAGCGTACACCAAAGAAGAGACCTGCGCTAAATTAAGCATAGCGGCGAATAATTGCGTGATCAAAGGCCTTTGCTCTTCCTGTTTCAAAGAGCTGGATCCGGCTTTCTTCTATAAATTCGTCGCCAGAAGCCGGCAAGGCGTGACCATAATCTGGCAGATGGTCACCCAGCCCTTAACCCCCACACAATTCCTTTACACAAAACTTAAGCTCTTTGAGATATCGCCGGCCACCGGCGCGGAAACCATTGTCCACGAAAGCATCATTCATCAAAAAAGCCTGGCCGCGGCCTTTTCTATATTTTGCGCTACCCATATACCTCCCGCGACCTTGAAACCCGGGAAGGCTTATATTGCCAGACTATATCACTTCCTTCCTTATAACGAAAAAACCACCTTAAGGGTGGATATAAAAAGCATGCGTTTGATCACAATAAGATCAAGAGAATAAAAAGGAGGCGTGTTATGCAAAAAAAGTGTTGGCTCTTATTGTTGCTTTTCCTGCCGGCAGTCTGCACAATCTGTATGGCCGCGGACAATACCTCGGAAATGCCTGTAGGCCAGGCACCCAGCGTAACCACTATCGTCGGATCGGGCGCGGCTACGCTGGAATCGGTAAAATACCCTGAATTCTACACCTACAATGCCCCGGGCTATGAAACTTGCGGCGAACACCTCAAAACCCTCAGCGGGGCATTAAAAGGGAATTACTCGACTTTTCAGGTAATCCCCGGGCTGCAAACCACTTTCAGCATTCCTGCTGAATACCGCAGCACTTCCAGGATCTTATTCACCTGGACAGTGCGTATCGAAACCGGCCGGGTTACCGCTGTCACTGTAGCGCCAACTTTTTGCGCTGATTTTTTTGGGACATCTTATCAGCGATTCACCGGCGGAGAAGTTGATACGCAGTTGTTCATAAACGGCAGGGCGATGCAGCCTACCGCGACAATGACGGTCCCGGGGACATCAACCGCAGAAATTTATCAGGAATATCATACGCCGCCTCCTCCTCCGCCTCCGCCGCCATGCTGGGGATGCGGTTGCTGGCCTTGCGGCGATCCGACCCTTACCGGAAGTTGTTTAATAGCGCCCGGCGATTTAGGCCTGGCGGCTTTTCCGGCCAGCATGCAGGTCGATGTCCGCTGGTTTAACAAGATGGGCGGTTTCCAGGCAGTCAGCCCTGATCAGATGCGCGAACTTATAATCACCATTATACCGCAATAATGAGAACCCGAAAAAAGGGCTTTACCATCCTGGAGGTGGTGGTATCTCTGGTGCTTTTAGCCATCGGATTCCAGGGTTTTATCTCTTTGGCATACTGGGGTAAATTCCTCTTTAAGCAAACCGATACTTATTCCAAAGTAATGAGCGTCGGTTTGCTTAAAATGGAGGAAACACTGGCCAAATCTTATTATGACCTTACTACTAATTCCTCCGGAGTCTACAACGGCATTTATTGGAATATTAACATCTCTGATAAAAAAGAAGGGGTGATCCCGTATAAGCTGATCGAGGTAAAGACAGCCAACGGGGACTCCTCTAACCCAAAGCGGATTGAAGGCAGGCTGGAAAATGTTGTGCCTTACCCCTACATCCATTCCTTCTCTCAAACTATAGTTGATGACGGGCTGACCTTTGTCCCCGCCGGGGCTCCTTTGTCCTCCCCGGCAGCTTCAAGTTTCAGCTCTATCGGCGGGCAAAGATTGTTTTTATCCGTTAATTTCGAAGTCCCTAAAAATATAATGATCCTCTATAACATTTCCGTGGAGCAGGAAGATATAGCCGGGGTGCTCGCGAACGACACGATCTACACAGAATGTTTCATAGACAACATCCCCAAGCCGGTAATGACCCGGACCCCCATCTGGACCCAGCCTCTTATCAGCAATGTCCTGGGGATAGATAGCATCTTGCCCGGGAGGCATACTATAGAGGTGCGCTGGTGTAAAGATACTACTTCCGGCATACTGAAATTACGGGACGCGAACCTGATCGTCCTGGCTTTTGAGAAAAACAAATGAAAAAAGGTCTCACTCTTATAGAATTAGTGGTGGCGTCGGTAATAGTGACCATGCTTCTGGTAATCGTCAGTTCATCCTATAGCCTGCATTTTAACTCGATGATCCTGGATATGCGCCTGGCCAATGTCCGCCTGCAGACGGACTACGCCCTGGAAAATATCCGCCTCCATTGCATAAATACTATCCGGATAGAACCCCTTTACTTGTTCCCAGCCGGCATTACCAGCCACAAAACCCGCTTTTGTTTCGAGGGCGAGAACAATGTATACAACATAACTCCGGACACCTTGACAGATAACTCGCAGTACTGTTATTATATAAACACGGACGGAGACCTGGTTTTATCCACCAACTCGGTCAAAGAAGAGCTCCTGATCGAAAAGGCGTACGCCCCGACGGTTTTATTCAGCTATACTGAAGGAGATGAGCCCAATCTGATGCGGGTGAATGTAACCGCGCAGATAAAAAACCATACCATCGTCAAGAACGAGGCTATATCCTTCTGGTTCACCGACATCTTAAACACACAATGATCTATATCATATCGATGACCATAACCTTGTCATTTATCCTGAGCGGAGTCTTCCTCGGGCTTGCCCCTTCTATCCACCGGGTAATAGAGTCGGATTTTCTGCGCAGGGCCTCATCCAATGCCAAGATCGAAGGCCTGCAGATAGGCACTCTCATGTCCAGGTCAAAACCGGGCGTAGACCAGACCCGACAGTTCACTTCCGACCTTATCTTCAAAGAATCCGAAACGATCAAAAAGCTGGTGACCACCATAACAATAAAATCCAACCTCATCAATGTTACCATCGACACCGGGGAATAATATCCCCTGTTACATCAAAAACATCCCCGCGTTTTTTAATTGATCCTCGGCCAGCTGTACGTCGGTTATACGACAACTACGAATTCGCCTTTAAAAGAATGGGATTTTAGGTGGGAAATGATCGTTTCGGGTTTAGCGCGCAGCACTTCCTCGAACTTTTTAGTCAATTCACGGCAAATAACAACCTCTTTTCCCGGCCAGATATCCCGGATCGCGGATAAGGTATCCAGGATCCTGTGGCAGGATTCATAAAAAACAATGGTGTAATCCATTTTAGACAATTCCTGCAGCCTGTTTCTGCGGGCAATGGGTTTATTCGGCAGGAATCCCTCAAAGACAAATTTATGCGCAGGCTTGCCTGAAAGTACCAGGGCATTGATCAAAGCGGTCGGGCCTGGGATCAAAGTCATTGGGATAGAATTGGTTATCGCCAAATTGACCAGGTTATATCCGGGGTCTAAAATGCCCGGGGTACCCGCATCCGAGACCAGAGCGATGTCTTTGCCTTCTTTTAAGATCCTCAAAAGGGATTCGCCTTTGGTAAACCGGTTATGTTGAAAAAAACTAGTGGTGGGGGTTTTAATGCCGTAATGATCCAGGAGTATCCTGCTATGCCGGGTATCCTCGCAGGCAATAAGGTCAACCGACTTCAGCACCTCTATTGCCCTTAAAGTGACATCCCCCAGGTTCCCTATTGGAGTAGCGACTACATATAACATATCTTTGATTTTATTCGACGGTCACTGATTTAGCCAGATTCCTGGGCTGATCCACGTCACAGCCTCTTTTAACCGCGATATGGTAGGCGATCAACTGCAGAGGCAAAGCCGCCAGGAGCGGAGAAAATATCTCGTCGCATCTGGGTACAAAAATAACCTCTCCGGCTTGATCTTTTATCTTTTCATCGCCGCAAGTGGCTATAGCGATGATCTCCCCTTTGCGGGCACGGATTTCTTGAAGGTTGGAAATCATTTTTTCATATACCTTGGACGCGCAGGCTATACAGACAACCGCCCGGTATTCGTCGATCAAGGCAATAGGGCCGTGCTTCATTTCGCCGGCGGCATATCCTTCAGCCGGGATATAGGATATCTCTTTCAATTTCAACGCCCCTTCCAGGGCAGAGGGAAAATTTATATTCCTGCCCAGATACAGGAACGAGCCGAAGTGCGAATGCCGGCGCGCCAGTTCGGCTATTTTATCCTGGCCTTTAAGTACCGCTTCCTGCAGAGAGGGAATCTTTTTCAGGCCTGCCAGATATTTATTTATTTTCTCCGGGGACAGGATATTCCGGATCCGGGCGAGATAAAAAGCAAATATGTACAACGCGGTTATCTGGGCGGTATAGGCCTTGGTCGAAGCTACGCCTATCTCCGGACCGGCATGCGTGTAAATGACCCCGTCGGATTCCCGGGTCAACGTAGAACCAAAAACATTGCATATAGAAAGCACCCGCGCCCCGCGCCGGCGGGCTTCCCTCACCCCGGCCAAAGTATCCGCAGTCTCCCCTGACTGGCTGATGGCGATAACCAGGGTTTTATCATCTATAAGCAGGTCCCTGTAACGGAACTCGCTGGAGACATCAACTACCGTAGATATACGGCAAAGAGATTCCAGTATATATTTGCCCGCTAACCCCGCGTGATAAGCTGTTCCGCAGGCGACTATCGCGATATTATCTATCTTCTTCAGCTGGGACAACGGGATATTCTGCTCTTCAAGCTTTATACTCCCTTTCCCGTAATCGATACTGGCATTTAGGAAATCCCGGATGATCTTGGGTTGCTCGTTGATCTCTTTAAGCATAAAATGCTTGTATCCGGATTTCTGCGCCTGGGTAATATCCCAACTGATCCGCGAGCTCTTGAAAGTTGCCGGTTTGCCTGAAAAATCGGTTATCCTGCAGCGATCCGGGGTAATGACAGCGATGCGGTTTTCTTCCAAAAAGACGATATCCTTTGTGGATCCCAATACAGCCGGGGCATCGGAAGCCAGGAAATTCTCGGACTTGCCTAGCCCCACAATAAGCGGACTGCCCATCCGCGCGCCCACCAATTTCCCTGGCTCCCGGCTAGAGATGACCGCTATGGCAAAAGACCCTTCCAGCTTAGATACGGCTTTCCTGACCGCCCCCTCAAGGTCGACCTTTTTATAAAATTTCTCTACCAGATGAACTATCACCTCGGTGTCCGTCTGGCTTACGAATTTATGCCCCTCTTTAATAAGTTCGCTTTTGAGTTTTGAGTAATTCTCGATGATCCCGTTATGGGCCAGGGCGAGCTCGCCGGTGCAATCCGCGTGTGGATGGGCATTTTCCTGATTAGGCGCACCGTGGGTCGCCCATCGCGTGTGGGCGATGCCGCTTGTTCCGTTGAGCGGTTTTTTTTTGAGGATATTTTCCAGAGCGCTGATCTTACCCGGAGATTTTCTTATGGAAAGTGTTTGTTTGTTGGAAAGGATCACCGCCATTCCGCTGGAATCGTATCCGCGGTACTCCAGCGATTTCAGTCCGTTAAGCAGGATTGGCTGGGCCTGGCGTTGCCCTACATATCCGATTATGCCGCACATATGGCTATAGTTAAACGCTGAAGGGTTTATAGTCGATAATCCATAATCGGTAAACGTTAACGGCGGTTTCTGAAACTATGGACTATAGACTATTGATTATTGACTAATAAATTTACGTCCCCAACCGGATTTGAACCGGTGTCGAGAGCTTGAAAAGCTCTTGTCCTAGACCAGGCTAGACGATGGGGACTGATCGATCTATTCTTCCTCGGCAATCACCGGCGCTACGCAGGAAACACGGTCCTTATCCTTGCCGTCCAGTTTGATAAGGCATACGCCTTGCGAAGCCCTGCCGGTTTCCCGAATATCTTTGATCGAGCAACGCAGGAACATCCCGTTCTGGGTGATCACCATCAATTCGTCGTTATCATTAACTGTCTTAAGATTTACCGCCGGGCCGTTCTTATCGGTAACTTTGATGTTAATAATACCCTTGCCTCCCCTGCGGGTCAAGCGATATTCCTTGGCCGGGGTACGCTTGGCAAAACCCAATTCGGTAACCGTTAATATAGTGGCGTCTTTCTGCACCAGGACCATAGAGATAACCTCGTCTTCTTTACCCAGAGATACCCCCTTGACCCCGCGGGCCGCCCGGCCCATATCCCGGACTTGGTTTTCCGGGAACCTAATCGCCTTTCCTTCTCTTGTCCCGATCAAAAGCTCCTGCTTGCCGTCGGTCAATTCCACTCCGATAAGCTCATCATTATCTTCCAGGGTGATCCCGATGATCCCGCCTTTGCGCGGATTTCCGTAGGCGTCAAGACAGGTCTTCTTGATCGAGCCGAGCTTAGTGACCATAACCAGGAATTTATCCGCGGAGAACTCCCGCACCGGGATGGTCGAGCTGACCTTTTCCCCGGATTTAAGCTCCAGAAGGTTAACTATGGCCTTGCCCTTGGAGACCTTGCTTGCCTGCGGGATCTCATACACCTTGACCCAGTAAACCTGCCCCTTATCCGTGAAAACGAGGAGGTAATCCTTGGTCGAGGCCACAAAAAGATGCTCGATAAAATCTTCTTCTTTCAGGTCCGCTCCGGTCGCCCCCTTGCCGCCTCGTTTCTGTTTGCGGTAGGCGCTTACCGGCAGTCTCTTTATATACCCACCGTGGCTTATGGTCACCACCACATCTTCGTCGGCTATAAGATCGTCAATCTCCAGCTCTTCCACCTCTCCGACAATATCCGTCCGTCGCTCATCCCCGTATTTCTTTTTCAATTCCGCGAGCTCTTCTTTGATGATCCCTTCTATCTTCTTTTCCGAAGCCAGGATCGCCCTGCATAATTCTATTTTCTTTAAAAGCTCCAGGTATTCGGCCTCGATCTTGTCTCGCTCCATCGCGGTCAAACGCTGCAGCTGCATTTCCAGGATCGCCTGGGACTGAACATCGGAAAGCCCGAATTCTTTCATCAGGTTCTCTTTAGCCGCAGGCACGGTTTTGGAGGTCTTGATCACCTTGATGATCCGATCAATGAATTTAAGGGCGATCTTAAACCCTTCCAGGATGTGCGCCCTCTTTAAGGCCTTATCCAGCTCGAACTGTGTCCTTCGCCGGATGATGATCTTTCTATGCCCGATATAACAATCCAGGATCTGGCGCAGATTAAGCACCCGTGGACGGTTTTCCACCAAGGCCAGCATTATAATGCCGAAGGTGGTCTCCATTTGGGTGTGCTTGAAAAGCTGGTTCAGGATTATCTGGGGTTCGACATCGCGCTTCAACTCGATAACAATACGCATCCCGTCTTTATCCGACTCATCGCGAAGATCGGATATACCCTCGATCTTCTTGTCATCGACCAGATCCGCGATAACACTGATCAGCCCGGCCTTTTGAACCTGGTAAGGTATTTCATTGACCACGATAAGGTCTTTGCCGTTCTTCTGATGCTCGACGATAGCCCTGGCCCGCACCGTAACTTTGCCCCGGCCGGTAGCATAGGCGTCTTTTATCCCTGACTTGCCGCAGATCACCCCGCCCGTAGGGAAATCCGGGCCTTTAATATGGCGTAAAAGGTCTTTGATCTCGGCTTCGGGATTATCCAAAATATAACCGATCGCGTCCGCTACTTCGGATAAATTATGCGGCGGTATATTGGTAGCCATGCCTACGGCGATACCGCTGGACCCGTTTACCAAAAGATTGGGCAATGCCGCAGGCAATAGCAAAGGCTCCTGCAAAGAGGCATCGAAGTTGGGGCCAAAATTAACGGTGTCTTTATCAATATCCGCAAGCATCGCGTCGGTGATGGCAGCCATGCGGGCCTCGGTATAACGCATAGCCGCGGCGCCATCCCCGTCGACCGAACCGAAATTCCCCTGGCCTTCAACCAAAGGATAACGCAGGGAAAAATCCTGCGCCATTCTGACCAGCGTATCATAAACCGCGGTATCCCCGTGAGGGTGGTATTTACCCAGGACCTCCCCGACGATACGGGCGCATTTTTTATACGTCTTGGAGTGATCGAGATTCAACTCCTGCATCGCGAAAAGCACCCTGCGATGCACCGGCTTCAAACCGTCTCGCACATCGGGAAGCGCGCGGCCGACAATAACGCTCATTGAATAATTTAAATACGCGTCCTTTACTTCGGACTCGATAGAAACAGGATTTACTTTTTCATTGCGTGTATACATTTTATATATCCAGGTTTTTTACCAGATGAGCGTTGTCTTCGATAAATTTCCGGCGTGGCTCCACCTGGTCCCCCATTAAAACCGTAAACATCTCATCGGCCTCCACGGCGTCTTCCAGGGTAACTTTTAACATGGTTCTTTTCTCGGGATCCATAGTGGTTTCCCAAAGCTGGATGGGGTTCATTTCACCCAAACCCTTGTACCTCTGGATATGCATACCTTTGGTGGCGTTGTTCTTGATAAATCCCAAGACTTCCCTAAGAGACGAAAAATCATGCTGCTCCTTCTCGTGCTTCACCCGGTAAACAGCTTTGGCTTTCTTGGCCACTTCCGTACTCGCGCCCTCTTTAACCTGATGCGGAGCCTCGGTAAGCAAAGTCGTAATGTCCAGCCCGATCTTCTCAATTTTTAGCAAAAGCGCTTCAATATCCGGGGATTCAAAAAGTTCCAAGACGTCAGATTCAATTTCCTTACCTTCTTTTTCCACCAATTTCGCTAATTCCTCATCCGAATAGACAAATTGGTCCTTACCATCCACTTTTACCCTGTAAATAGGCAGTTTTTTGGTCTTTTGGTGTCTAAAATTGAGATATTTTGCAAAGTCCACTCCCTTTTTGCCAAGATTTTTCCCCAGTTTTTCAAGTTCTACCAATAAACCCAGAAGTTCGCAAAACTGGCGATCAGTAAAAACCTGCTTGTCCTTCAGCCGCTCAAAAATCGCGTCTTCCCTGCCCAAGTCCAGCAATAAATCATTCATGTGTTGTTCGGTCGGAATGTACTCTTCGCGGGTACCTCGCTTAATTTTAAACAAAGGCGGCTGAGCGATATAAATATGGCCGTCTTCCAGAAGCTTAGGGAAATAACGGTATATTAAAGTCAGCAGCAAGGTGCGGATATGAGAACCATCCACATCGGCGTCAGCCATTAAAACTAATTTATGGTAACGCAGTTTAGCGATATCAAATTCCTCGCCTACCCCGGTCCCCAGCGCGGTAATGATCGTTCGGATCTCTTCGTTTGACAGAATTTTGTCCAGCCGGGCTTTTTCCACGTTTAATATTTTACCTTTGATCGGCAGGATCGCCTGGAATCTGCGGTCGCGCCCCTGCTTGGCGGATCCGCCGGCTGAGTCGCCTTCCACAATATAAAGCTCGCACAAAGCCGGGTCTTTTTCCGAGCAATCCGCCAGTTTCCCCGGTAAGCCCCCGGAATCCAGTGCTCCCTTTCTGCGCGTCAATTCCCTGGCCTTGCGCGCGGCCTCGCGGGCGCGGGAAGCCAAAAGGACCTTTTCCACTATTTTATTCGCAACCGGGGGGTTTTCTTCGAAGAAGCCGGTAAGGGCGTCGAACACCGTTGAAGCGGTCAAGCCTTCTACTTCGGAATTACCTAATTTGGTCTTAGTCTGCCCTTCGTACTGCGGATTGGGTATCTTTACCGATATTACCGCGGTCAGGCCTTCGCGCGTATCGTCCCCGGAAATAGAGATATCGTCTTTTAAAAGGTTTTTGCTTTTGGCGTACTGGTTGACCGCCCGGGTCAAAGCCGACTTAAAACCGGAAAGATGCGTTCCTCCCTCGATGGTATTGATATTATTGGCAAAGGAATAAAGGCTTTCGGAATAACCGTCGTTATACTGCAGGGCGGCCTCAAGGTAGATCCCCTCTTTTTCTTTCTCGAAATAAACCACCTTATTGTGCAAAGGGGCTTTATTTTTATTAAGGTGCTCCACGAAAGAAACGATCCCCCCGGAAAATTTAAATACCGTTTCTTTTTCCTGGCGCTCGTCTTTTAAATTTATCTCCAGCCCTTTATTCAAAAAGGCCAACTCGCGCAAACGGGTAGCCAGGATGTCGTAAGAGAAATCTATGGACTTGAATATCTCCTTGTCCGGCTTAAAAGTAACCTTTGTCCCGGTATTCTTGGATTTCCCGATAACCGTCAGCTTGGATACGGTATTGCCGCGTTCATAGCGCTGATGGTATATCTTTTCGTCGCGTTTTACCTCCACCTCCAGCCATTCAGAAAGGGCGTTAACCACGCTTACGCCCACCCCGTGCAATCCGCCGGATACTTTATACGACTGGTGATCGAATTTACCGCCGGCGTGCAGCACGGTAAGGGCGACTTCTACCGCCGGCTTCTTTTCCGTTCTATGCATATCCACCGGGATCCCCCGGCCGTTATCCGCGATGCTGACGCTATTGTCGGCGCGGATCATAACATCGATCTTGGAACAATGCCCTCCCAGCGCTTCGTCGACCGAGTTATCCACTACTTCATAAACCATATGATGCAGCCCGCGGGTATAGGTATCCCCGATGTACATAGCCGGCCTTTTTCTTACCGCTTCCAGCCCTTCCAACACCTGGATTGCGCCGGCGTCATAGGTCTTCATCTTACCCGCTGCTTTTGGTTCGCTCATAGGTTTTTTTGTCTTTTTCTCTTTGTCTTTCATATTAAGCCTTTTGAAAATTAAGTAATTGTATCACTAATACTGTTTATTGCAATAAATTTTTAACTCCCTTCGCCGACATCGCCTATTTTAAACCGGACATCCTTTATCCCGGACGGCCCTGCCGCCAACCGGGTTAATATCCTTTTTTTCTGCATATTCAGATAATATGCCCAAACCGGGGAATCCACGGTTATATACAGGATCCCGTTTTTAACCGAACCGAATTTGATATGCTTGAGTTCTTTTTTAGCGAAGCCTCTCTTTAGCAGACCGTCGGGATAAAGAAAACCGGACCCCTGTTTTTTGGCCTTTAAATCCGACAGCAAGGATAAAACAGAGTTTTTTATCGGTTCCATAAAATTATTTTAACTCAACCGCATCGGCAAGACGATATAAACATACCCCTCGCTGCGGACAACCCCCGGTTTTTCGCTTCCTAATATTTCGAAGTCGATTTTTTCGCCGATCAGGTTTTTCAGCACATCAATCAGGTACACGGGATTAAACCCGATCACGATCTCTTTGCCCTGGTATTCTATAGGCACTTCCTCCCTGGATTCGCCCACATCCGGGGTGGACTTTGAAATCACCAATTTTTCCTTGAACACCTCGAATTTAACCGCCTGATAATCCGGCGTGGCCAAAAGCGACGCCCGGCGGATAGCCAATAAAAACTGTTCCCTATTGATCTTTATCTTGTTCTCGCAAGCCGGCGGGATCACCTGCTGATAATCCGGGAATTCCCCTTCAATCAACCTGGAGATGATTACCGCGTCTTTAAAATCAAAAAGAATCTGGTTCGGCCCGATCAAAAGCGACACGTCCCCCATCTCCTTAAGGTTCCTTTGTAATTCCTGTATGGTTTTTAACGGAACAATTATACTCACCTCTTTATTTACCGGCTGGGTAAGCTTACTCTTACTGATTGCCAGGCGTTTCCCATCTGTTGCCACCAAAGTTAGCTGATCTTTGGATATTTTAAAAAGTATCCCATTTAAAATATACCTTGTTTCATCCAAAGAAACCGCGAATCCGGTCTGATTGAGCATATGTTTTAAAAGCGCTTGTTCTATTTTTATCGCTTCCTTATCTTTAAATTCCGGCAGTTTTGGAAATTCCTCTGCCGGCAGTCCAATTATTTTAAATTGACAGGTTTTACTCTCAATAATCACTATATTGTTTTTTTTGGTATTAACCTCTACTTCATTATCAGATAATTCCTTTATAATACTGCTAAATCTCCTGGCAGGAATAGTTATCACCCCCTGTTCCTGGATATCCACAGGGATTACACAGCTTATTCCTATATTAAGATCTGTGGCGGTTAACCTTAAAGTATCTTTCTGCGCTTCCAGTAAAAAGTTTGATAATATAGGTAAGGTTGCTTTTGCGCTGATTATATTTTGTATAGTATCAATCCCTCTGGACAGAACATCCTTACTCACTTTAAACCGCATTCGTGCCTCCTATTATTATTATTATATTAAATTTAAATATCGTATTATCAGTAATAAGGTTTCGTTTCTGTTAAAATCTATTTATCTTATTAACCCAATTAAACTTAACTAAAAATTTACCTCTTAATAACCGGTTAATTTATTGTTGGATAACCTGTATAATCTTATCTACTTTAGTTTTTAATGCGGCATTAAGCTTTAATTCCTCTTTTATTTTGTTATATGAATGTAAAACAGTAGTATGATCCTTCCCCCCAAAATTAACCCCTATTTCCGGAAAAGACAAATCAGTAAGCTCTCTGCTTAAAAACATTGCAATCTGCCGAGGCAGGACGATCATTTTATTCCGGCGTTTTAATTTCAGGTCCTGGATAGTTACCCCGCACTCTTCAGCCACACAGCGTTGGATAAAATCCACTGTGGTTAGTTTTTTGGGTTCTTTTATCAAGTCTTTAAGCACTTCTTTGGCCAATTCAAGGGTAATGTTTTTTTCTTCCAGCAGTGAATATGCGATAATCCTGATCAAAGCCCCTTCTAACTCGCGGATATTGGTTTTAATCAGTTGGGCGATGAAAAAAATAACATCATCCGGGACAGTAACCGGTTCGCGCTCAATTTTCTTTTTTAAAATAGCTACGCGGGTTTCCAGGTCCGGTGGCTGGATATCAGTGGTCAATCCCCAGCTAAAACGCGAAACCAGCCTTTCCTGCAGGTTGGCGATTTCCTTTGGCGGCCGGTCGGAAGAGATAATGATCTGTTTATGCGCGTCGTACAAGGAATTAAAGGTGTGGAAAAATTCTTCTTGCGTGGATTCTTTACCGGCGATGAAATGGATATCGTCCAGAACCAGGATGTCGGTGTTCCGGTATTTTTGTCGGAAGGCCGGCGTGGAATGGTGCTGAATAGCGTCTATTAATTCATTGGTGAATTTTTCCGAAGGCATATAACATATCTTTAAATTCGGGAAAGCGTTTTTAAGGTGATGACAGATGGCCTGCATAAGATGGGTTTTCCCCAGCCCCACCCCGCCGTAAATGAACAAAGGGTTGTAATTTTTCCCGGGCATTTCGGCGACCGCTTTTGAATACGCGTGAGAATGGCGGTTGGACGGGCCGAGAATAAAATTGTCGAATGTATACCGCGGATTTAAATTCAGGTTCGCGTCCGGTTCCAACATCTTTGCTTTTGGCTGCTCCTGGTGGTGCTTGACTGTCCTGTCTTTTGCTTGAGCTCCCGCAGCGACATCTAAAACTAATTCGACAGGCCCTTTGAAAACATTTTCCACCGCCTCAAGGAGCAACGACCGGTAGTGCTTTTCCACCCAATCGCGGAAAAAGGTATCCGGCGCCTCCAGGACAAAAGTCCCATTCCGGCCTTCTTTCGGCTTCAAAGGCATAACCCAGGTCTGGAAAACCGTATCTCCGACCTTAGCCTTTAAATAACCGCTTATCTTCTCCCAGCTTGTTTTTAGGTCTGGCATGTTTAATTAACCCTATCCACAGTTTATTAACAGATTGGATAACTTTGTGGAAAATCTCTTCCGGCGGTTAAAACGCTCGAAGATCACAAAAACCCTTATGTATTATACAATATTTTTTTTCGCAGTCAATATAAATAACGTTTCAGGCGATGAAGAATTCCTTGACCGGTAAAATGTTTCGTGATAAAATCCCCCTTCGTTCAAAACACTAAGTGTTGACTTGGGTTTTATTTGTGTTATAATTAAAAACACTCTAACAAAAGGACAGTGAGAAATGAAAAAACACATCAAGACGCGATCCAATATAGTGGCGAAACGCAGCCAGGGTTTTCTTAGCAAAGCGGCTACAAAGGCCGGAAGAAAGGTCCTGGCTCGTCGGAGACGAAAAGGAAGAAAAGTGCTTTGTCTTTAATCTTGCGAAGACTGGTAATAGCCCTTCTGAATTTTTATCAACAATATATAAGCCGTATGCTGCCTTTATCCTGCCGCTATTGGCCGACCTGCTCGGAATACGCAAAACAGGCTGTGGGCAAATACGGTTTACTACGGGGTGGGTTAAAGGCCGCGGCCAGGTTATTGCGCTGCCATCCTTTATCGGGTAAATCCGGTTTTGATCCGCTTAACTAAATTATGGAAAAACGATTGATTTTAGCGTTAGCGTTGTCTTTTGTGGTATTATTCGGCTGGTCTGCCTTTGTGGGTAAACCCAGCCAAAAAGCCGGGATTTCACCTGTTGTCCGGATCGCTGGTCAAAATAACGAACCCTCCCTTGTGTCCCCGGAAAATCCACCTCCAGCTCTGAAAGAGGAAAATATTGAATTTGGACAATTTGAATATCAAAATAACAACAGTAAAGTGATTTTTAGCGAACCATCTGCAACAATTAAAGAAATTACCTTTAACAAATATAATAACTATAAATTATCCTTGAAAGCCGGGTTATCAATAGGTGATCCTAAATGGGAATTTATTAGACAAAGCGTTGGGAATAATGAAGTTACATATGCATATTCCGATAAAGAAAAAACAATTGTTAAACGCTTTATTTTTGATAACACTAAGTATTCCACAACATTAGAGATTAATGTCCAAAATAAAACCAAGGCGAATTTAAGTATTCAAATCCCCATAACCTTGGGAGTGCTAAATATCGCGGCCAACGCACAACTTAATCCGCAGGATGTTATTGTCAGCACGAAAGAAAAAAACTTTTATCCTAATATAAAACGCGCTAAAACATTTAACAATTTAAAATTCATAGGGTTACGTGAAAAATACTTTTGCGCGATAATTCAACCGCTGGATATGGATTACAGCGGAGGCCTTGTTAAAATTAATCCCAATGAGACCGAAGTTAGGGTATTATCATCAGTATACCAAATTGCTTCAGGACAGACTATTGATTTAAAATTTAACGCATTTTTGGGGCCGCAAGATCTAAAGATCATTGGAAGTAATAATAAAGACTGGCAGGCTATCATTTATTACGGCACATTTGATGTCATTGCGCAAGTAATGCTTAAAATGTTGGAATTCTTGTTTGGTCTGGTCCATAATTGGGGATGGGCTATAATTATTTTGAGCTTTATAATTTATATCATATTGTATCCATTGACCTTGCAACAGATGCGCTCAATGAAGGTAATGCAGGCAATCCAGCCGCAGATGGAAGAATTAAAAAAGCAATATAAGGATAATCCGCAGAGATTAAACAAGGAAATGATAGAATTGTATCGTACGAATAAAGTTAATCCTTTAGGCGGATGTTTGCCGCTTATTCTGCAGATACCGATTTTCTTTGCTTTGTACCAGGTTTTAACACGGTCAATTGCTTTAAAGGGGGCGCATTTTTTGTGGATCCGGGATCTGGCGGCACCAGATAGATTATTTATATTACCTAATTCTTTGCCACTTTTGGGGAATGAGATTAATATCTTGCCTTTATTGATGGCTGGAATAATGTTTTTCCAACAAAAATCATCAATGTCCAAAATGGGAGGAGCTGGAGCAGAACAACAAAAGATATTATTGATAATTATGCCGGTAATGTTCGGGTTTTTGTTTTATCGTATGCCATCAGGGTTAGTTCTGTATTGGTCGATCAATAGCGTTTTTACCCTGATCTACCAGTTAAAAACGGTTAAAGCAAAATGAATAAAGTAACCAAGCTGGAAATAGAGGGCAAGACGGTTGAAGGGGCGGTTAAAGCGGGCCTAAAGGAATTAAACGCAAGCCGGGATCAGGTTAAGATTGAGATTCTTTGCGAAGAAGAAAAAGGGCTTTTTGGCATGCCCGGAGCAAAAATGGCTAAAATCCGAGTTACCTTGGTAAATAATAATCCTTGACAAGAAAAAGAAAATTCGGATAATATTGTTATAAGGGAAATGGATATAGAAAGAGCACATAGTTACGCGTGAAACGTCGCCTAAACCATTAAAACACAATGGGAAAAGTAATAGCGGTATGTAATCAGAAAGGTGGAACTGCTAAAACCACCACCGCGATCAATATTTCTACTTATCTGGCATTATTAGGCAAAAAAGTCTTAGTTATAGACCTTGATCCACAGGCTAATTGCACCAGCGGTTTGGGGGTTGATCGTCACGGCATAAAAAAAAGCACCTACCATGTTCTTTTGGAAGAAGCAGGGGTCCAGGAGATATTACAGAAGACAATGGTAGAGAATTTATTTCTGGCGCCATCCAGTCTGGATCTTACTGGCGCGGAAGTAGAGCTAGTTGGCGCCATGGGTAGGGAATATCGCCTAAAAAGGGGCTTGGTAGAAGAGAGAAATAATTTTGATTTCGTGATCATTGATTCACCGCCATCCTTGGGGCTGTTAACCATAAACGCCCTGTCTGCAGCTGATTCTGTACTGATTCCCGTTCAATGCGAATATTATGCGCTTGAAGGTTTAGCGCAATTAATGAATACTATTACCTTGGTCAAGAATAATCTGAACCAGAATTTGGTAGTAGAAGGAATCGTCTTGACAATGGCGGATTTCCGCACGAATCTTAGCCGGGAAGTTATCCGGGAAGTAAAGAATAGTTTCAAAGAAAAAGTTTATGAATCGATTATTCCCCGCAGTATCCGGTTGAGCGAGGCCCCGAGCTATGGCAAGCCAATCGCCCTCTATGATAAAAATAATCTGGGAGCTGTGAAATACGAAGAGTTGGCGAAGGAAATAGCCGGAATTAAAATAATCTCTAACATCGAAGAAACGCCACAGGATATTAATACAACCCCATCCATTTAAAGGAGCGGTTTAATGGAAAGAAAAGCCTTGGGTAAAGGGATAAGCGCGTTAATCCCGGCAACAGAGGAAGTTCAGAGCAAGAAGATTGCGTTCTTGGATTTGGCAAAAGTAAAACCGAATCCATTGCAGCCCAGAGAAGATTTTGATCCGGAAAGCATGGCTGAACTGGTCCAGTCAATCAAAGAAAAAGGATTGTTGCAACCGATCCTGGTCCGGCCCAAAGGTGACAATTATGAACTAATAGCTGGCGAACGCAGGCTTCGTGCTGCTAACCTATTGAATTTAAAAGAGATACCGGCGATAATCAAAGATGTTGAAGACAGGGATTCGTTGGAATTAGCGCTGATAGAAAATATTCAAAGACAGGAACTCAATCCTATTGAAGAGGCGCGCGCTTATCAGTATTTAATTGAAAAGTTCCGGCTTACGCAAGAAGAGGTCGGGGACGTTTTAGGTAAATCCCGGGTGACCATTACCAATTCTTTGCGGTTATTGAAATTGCCGGGAGAGATCCAGGAAGAAGTAAGGAGCGGCCGGATCTCATATGCTCATGGCCGGGCGCTGTTGGAAATAGAAGACGCAAATATGCAGAGAAAACTAGTTAGGGATATAATATCTAAGTCCCTGTCCGTCAGAGAGTTAGAGAGCATAATCAAGACTCGACGCCCTTTGGCTGGACGAGTCAGGATTGGCGCAAGAAGTAAAAATATCGACCCGCAAGTAGTGATAATGGAAGAGCAATTACAGCAGGCGTTGGCTACAAAGGTAAGGGTCGTAAAAAATAAGAAACGGGGACATATCGTGGTTGAATTTTATTCGCAGGAAGACTTGGAGAGGATCGTTAGCAAGATGAGAGGAGAAACTAAGCTATGAACCAGGCGGTTTTAATTTTGATCAAACCCGACGGCCTTAAAAAATCTTTGACCGGCAATATCCTGACCCGGCTTTCCGAAACAAAGCTGGAGATAGTTGCCGCAAAAATGGTCAGGGTCTCCCGGGGTTTGGCTGAGGAGCATTACAGGCATCTTAAGGACAAGCCTTTTTTCGACGAACTGATCAAGTATCTGCGCGGCGAGCTGCACGACCGGAAAAAGGTCATGGCGCTTGTTTATTGGGGCAAGGACGCAATACAAAAATGCCGGGAATTGGCCGGGGCGACGAATCCCGAACAAGCTGACCCAACCTCGATCCGCGGAGCCTACGGCCGAATATTGACCTCCGGGCTTTTTGAAAACGTGATTCATGTTTCTTCCGACTCGGACGAGGCGTCGCGGGAGATTAAACTGTGGTTCCTCCCGGAGGAAGTGATCGTCGATCTTTACCCGACCAGGGATACGGTTATAAAAGATTTCAAACAAGCGATCTGGGCTTGAAGAAAGAGGCAGCGATGCTTAAAAGCATGACCGGTTTCGGCGCCGCAGAAATCGCGGTTCCGGGTTTTGGAACGATAAATGTGGAGTTGCGCAGCACCAACCATAAGTTTTTCGAAATGGTCTTTCATTCCCCCGACGGGTTCATCTGTTTCGAGGACAAGATAAAGAAAGAGATAGAAACCAGGATCAAGCGCGGCAGGGTTATCTGCGTATTAAGCGTTTTCGGCAAGGCCAGCCCGCGCGTTTCGATGAATAAAGAGCTTTTGCGCAGGTACGTTGCGGCGATAAAGGATATTTCCAAGCTTTACCGGATCTCTGACGGGATGAATATAAATACACTGGTTGGCTTGCCGGGAGTTTTATCGCTGACCGAGGAGAAGATCCCGGTGGCAAGGTTTTGGCCGCATTTAGGTAAAGCCGTGGCGATGGCCTTATCCGAACTTAGCGCCACGCGCAGCAAAGAAGGCCGGGCGCTGTTCGGGCATCTTGACGCTAACTCCAAAGGCTTGTCCGCTAATTTAAAATTTATCCGGTCCAGGTTCGCCAAGATAATCCTGGAAAAAAGCCGGAAGATCAAGATAGACGCGGAGCGCGCCGCTTTTCTGAAAGACGCGGATATTGCCGAGGAAATCGACCGGCTGGATTTTCATATAAAGAGCTTTAAGGGTAAGCTAAATCTTTCCTGCGCAATAGGTAAAGAACTCGATTTTATCTGTCAGGAGATGCAGCGCGAGGCTAATACCATGGGAGCGAAAGCCTGTGACATGCAGATCTCCGGCAGGGTGGTTCAGATGAAAAGCCAGATCGAAAAACTGCGCGAACAGGCGCAGAATATAGAATGAAAGCCGGGTTAAAAAAAGAGGCAAAGGGCGCAAGGGTATTTGTTATCTCCGGGCCTTCAGGGTCGGGGAAGACCACGCTGGCCCGGAGGATACTGGCGGACAAAAGATTCAAAAATAAGCTGGCGAGGTCGGTTTCATTCACTACCCGGCCTAAAAGATCCGGCGAGGTTAACGGCAAGGATTATTTTTTCATCAGCGCGGAAGAATTCAAAAAAAACCTGCGGCAGAAAAAAATCCTTGAATGGACCAGATATTTAGGGTATTATTACGGAACAGCCAGACGGGCTGTGGATGATCAGATCGGCCGGGGAAAAGGGGTTGTGCTTTGCCTGGATCTTAAAGGCGCGGCAAGGGTTAAAAAGCTTTATCCGGGGCAAGCAGTGACTATATTTGTCATGCCGCCTTCTATGGAAGAGCTGGCCGGCAGGATACATAAAAGATGCAGCCAGACCCAAGAAGAGGAGATCCGCAAGAGGTTAAGCCGGGCAAAAGAAGAAATAAGGGCCTTTCGCCGGTATGATTATTCGCTGGTAAACCGGGATCTAACTAAAGCGGTCAAGCAGCTCAAGGGCATTATTATTAAAAATTTTAACAGCGTTATCAGGAGGCCGAATTAATGGAATATGTTGCCTTGGAAAAATTATTGGACAAGAGCGGAGGGTCTTTATATAAATTAGTTGTCCTGGCGTCCAAAAGGGCGCTGGATCTTGCCGAAGGAAAACCGCGGCTTGTGGAAAATGTAAGCCCGAATACCAAACCGTCGATAATCGCCTTGCAGGAGATCTCCGACGGCATGGTCAAGGTTAAGGGTTAGTCCGGTATGCCCAATGGTTAAAAAGAAAGAGGTCATTTTAGGGGTTACCGCCAGCGTCGCCATCTACAAGGCTTGTGAGATCACCCGGCGTTTAAGGGATCAAGGATTTTCGGTCAGCGTGGTAATGACCAAAGAGGCCCGGGATTTCATAAGCCCTTTATTATTTGCGAGCCTTTCAGCGAATAAGGTATACGGCGATATGGGGTATGATCCGCAGGCCTGGGAGATAGAACATGTTTCCCTGGCGGATAAGGCGGACCTGGTATTGGTCGCCCCGGCTACCGCGAATATTATCGCTAAGGCCGCCTGCGGAATATGTGACGACCTTTTGACCTGTTTGATATCGGCGACAAAAGCGCCGGTTCTCTTTTGCCCGGCGATGAACGAGGGAATGTTTTTGAATAAGATAACCCAGGCTAATATCAAGAAGCTGGAATCCCTGGGGTATGGATTTGTGCAGCCGCGAAAAGGCGGTCTTGCTTGCGGCAAGGTGGGCGTCGGCTGCCTGGCTGAGGTTGAGACGATTGTTAAAGAGGCAGTGAAGATTTTATAGATCCGGCGACGTAGCCAAGTGGCAAGGCAACTGTCTGCAAAACAGTTATTCAGCGGTTCGAATCCGCTCGTCGCCTTAATTCTCGAGAAGAGTGTAGCTGTAATCGTTCCGGATGCGAACGACGGGCAAGTGGTGGAATGGCATACACGACAGACTTAAAATCTGTTGGCCGTAAGGTCGTGAGGGTTCAACTCCCTCCTTGCCCACTTTGCCTGGGAAGATATTTCGGGCTCATAGCTCAGCCCCGAAACGCAGCGTAAAAATCTATTAGCGCTTCGGGATTGCGGATGTGGAGACAGAAAAGGAAGTCATCCGCCATTGGTTTATAAGGTGTTCGCTATGAGCGAACGCTATTAAAAAATTTCGGGCTCATAGCTCAGTTGGTTAGAGCGTTGCGTTGACATCGCAAAGGTCTGAGGTTCAAGTCCTCATGGGCCCATTTTTAATTTTTATTAAAGAATATGGATCTGAACATATTACGGCATTCCTGCTCGCACGTGATGGCTGAGGCGGTAAAGGAGCTTTGGCCGGAAACGAAGCTGACTATCGGTCCGGCTATCGAAGACGGGTTTTACTACGACTTCGATAAAAAAGAGCCTTTTACCGACGATGATCTGGCCAGGATCGAAACGAAGATGGCCGAGATCGTCAAGCGGGATGAGAAATTCACCCGTCAGGAGTTAAGCAAGGTCGAAGCTGCGGAGGTATTTAAAAAGCCGGGTGAAAGCTATAAACTGGAATTGATCCGGGATATAGCCGATGAAAAGGTCTCTATCTATAGAACCGGGGAGGATTTCGTCGATCTTTGCCGCGGCCCGCATATAGATTCCACCGGACAGATCAAGGCGTTCAAATTATTGTCCGTTGCCGGGGCGTACTGGCACGGCATTGAGACAAATCCCATGCTCCAGAGGATATACGGGACTTGTTTCGAGAGCAAAAAAGAATTAGACGCGTATTTGAAGGATCTTGAGGAAAGAAAACTGCGCGACCACCGCAAGGTCGGCCCCGCATTAGAGCTCTTTGATATTTATCAGGAAGAAGCGGGGCCCGGCCTGGTGTTTTATCATCCCAAGGGCGCGCTTTTAAGAAAGATCATCGAGGATTTTGAGAAGGACGCGCACTTGAAGCGCGGTTACCAGCTGGTGGTCACTCCGCATATAATGCAGGCGGAATTATGGAAAACCTCCGGGCATTATGATTACTACAAAGAGAACATGTACACCTTTAAGATCGAAGAGAAGGAATTCGTCTTGAAGCCGATGAACTGCCCGGGGCATATACTGATCTATAAATCCAAAACCCGCAGTTATAGGGATCTGCCGATAAGGCTGTTTGAGTTGGGAACGGTTTACCGCCATGAAAAGGCCGGGGTGATGCATGGTTTGCTCAGGGTGCGTGGTTTCACCCAGGACGACGCGCATATATTCTGTCTGCCTACGCAATTAAAAGCAGAGATAAAAGACGTTGTGGAGTTTGTATTTAGCACAATGAAGCTTTTCGGGTTTAACAACCTGGGTATTGAGCTTAGCACCAGGCCGGCTAAGTCCATCGGTTCGGATGGAGACTGGGAATTAGCTACCGATGCCCTGGAGAATTCCCTGAAAGATCTGGGCTTGGCTTACGAGATCAACGAAGGAGACGGCGCATTCTACGGCCCGAAGATAGATATAAAATTAAAAGACGCATTAAAACGTTCATGGCAGTGCGCGACAGTGCAATGCGATTTCGCCCTGCCCAAAAGATTTGATCTGGCTTATGTTGACACCGACGGTTCATTAAAGCAGCCGATCATGCTCCACCGTGTTCTTTTAGGAAGCCTGGAGAGGTTTACCGCCTGCCTCACCGAGCAATATATGGGGGATTTCCCGTTGTGGCTGGCTCCGGTCCAGGTAGGGATAATACCGGTGCGCGAAGAATCCAACGCCTATGGCTTAAAAGTCAAAAAAACCCTGGAAGACGCCGGGATACGGGTAGAAATGGATAACCGCAGCGAGACCCTGAATAAGAGGATCCGGCAGGCGGAGATCGATAAGATCCCTTATGTCCTGGTCCTCGGTGAACGTGAAGAAAAAGCGGGGGCTGTTAATGTGCGCAAAAGGCATGTTAAAGAACAGGCCGGAATGGGGCTCGAAGAATTTGTCGAAAAGTTAAAGAACGAGATCAGGGAAAAAGTAGTATAATATAAACGGGGCAACCGGAGCTACGGTCATTACCGGCAATCCGGCTAAACCCCAAAAATGAGGAGGTGGTAGAGATAAAAAAATATATCCGTATCAACGAGAAGATCCGCGTCCCCGAAGTCCGTTTAGTCGGTCCGGAAAGCAATCAGTTGGGAGTGGTTTCTACGGATAAGGCCCGGGAGCTATCCGCTCAATATGAATTAGACCTGGTAGAGGTGGCGCCGCAGGCGAATCCGCCTGTATGCCGGATCATGGATTTCAGTAAATTCAAGTACGACCAGGAAAAGAAGGAGCGCGAGGCCAAGAAGCACCAGAAACAGAGCCGCATAAAAGAGATCCGTCTTCACCCTAATATCGACGAACATGACTATCTGGTAAAAATGAGGCAGGCCCAAAGTTTCCTGAAGAAAAAAGACAGGGTTAAGATCGACCTTTTCTTTAAAGGCAGGCAGATAGAGCATTCGGATTTAGGCAGAAAGATTTTAGATAGATTTATAATCGACACCCAGGCCGAGGGGCTGGTAGAGAAAGAGCCGACCCTGGAAGGCAAAATACTGTCGCTGGTCCTGGCGCCGAAAAAGGGCAAGGAATAAAAACAACCCGGTAAGAAAATAAAAAAGAGGATAAAATGCCAAAGTTAAAAACAAAAAAAGGCGTGGCCAAAAGGTTTAGGACCACCAAAAAAGGAAAGATCAAATTCAATGCCGGCGGCAAGAGCCACCTGCAGACAAATAAAAGCGCCAAGCGCGTGCGCAATCTGCGCAAGTCGAGGAAAGTGGTGAATAAGAAAGAGCTCAAGTATCTTAAGAAGATGCTGCCCTACGGATAAATCCCCGCAGGGTTAAGATGTTGTATTTGAAAAGGAGAAAGTGAAATGGCAAAAGCAAAACACAGCGCAGCTACCAAGAAAAGGAAGAAAAGGGTATTAAAACAAACTAAGGGGTTCTGGGGCGATAGGAGCAAGCAGTTCCAGCAGGCCCGCAGGGCGCTTATGCACGCCTTGGTTTACAGCTATAGGGACCGTAAAGCGCGTAAAAGGGATTTCCGCAAGCTTTGGATCGCCCGGATCAACGCGGCATGCAGGGCTGAAGGCATCACTTACAATAGATTCATCAACGGCCTTAAGAAATCCAATATCGAGTTGGACCGTAAGATCCTGGCTGAACTGGCGGTTACAGAGAACAAGGCCTTTAAGAAGCTGATCGAAAAAACCAAAGGTTAATCCCGGTTTGATGTTAGAGGAAGGCGGATATGTACGTTATAATAATCGGTTGCGGCAGGGTTGGGGCGGAATTGGCCAAACTCCTGGCGAACGAAGGCCATAACGTAGTTATAATCGACAAAAGCTCAAAGTCTTTTGACCGGCTGGGCAATACCTTTAACGGCCTGTCCCTGGTCGGCAATGGTTTTGACCTGGCGCTCTTAAGACAGGCAGGGGTTGAGAAAGCCGACGCCTTCTGTTGCGTGACCAATGGGGATAATACCAACCTTATCTCCGCCCAGGTGGCGAAAAAGATATTCAAGGTGCCCAAGGTCATTGCCCGGATATATGACCCGCGCCGGGCGAACATATTCAAGGCGCTGGGGTTGGATATATTGGGCGGGACAACTCTTTTCGCTTCGATGATCCGCGACAAGATCGTGGAAAGCCGGTTTTCCAGCTATCTGATCGAGACCAAAGATCTGGGGGTCCTGGAGCTTGAGGTCAAAAAAGAACTTGCCGGCAAAACCGTGCTGGATGTGAACGTCCCTCAGGAGCTTATGGTGGTGGCGTTGAAGCGGTTGGATGCGACCATCATTCCCGAATCAAAAACAGTATTAAAGGCTAAAGATATAATAATGGCTGTGGTTAAGGTGTCCAGCCTGAAAAAGATAAAAGCGCATTTTGGTATATAAGCTCGGGTAAAAGGCCATGTATATAATAATCGTAGGCGCAGGCAAGGTCGGGTATTTCTTGGGGAAAAGGCTTTGCGCCAGCAAACATACGGTCAGTATTGTTGATAAGGACAAGGATATCTGCGAGCATGTCGCTAAAGAGTTGAATGCGCTGGTGGTAAACGGCGACGGCTGTGATCCTGATATACTGGAAGAGGCCGGGGCGAAGCGTGCGGATGTGGTGGCTGCGGTGACCGGCGAAGACGAAGATAACCTTATAATATGCCAGCTGGCAAAAGAGCTGTTCAAGGCCAAACGCACTGTCGGCCGGGTGAATAACCCGGATAACGAACGGGTGTTTTCCGAGTTGGAGATCGACGTACCGGTGGATTCGACCATGATCATCGGCAAGATCATTGAAGAGGAGGTTTCTTTCTCCGACGTGGTCAAGCTGATGAGTTTTGCCAGAGGGAAGCTGGCGATCGTCCGGGTAGACCTGTCCAAAGATTCCCCGGTGATCAATAAGCCGCTTAAAGAAGTGCTTCTGCCCAAGGATTCGGTCCTGGTTTCTATTTTGCGCGGCGAAGAGGTGATTGTCCCCCGAGGCGACACTGTTTTTTCTGAAGGCGATGATATTATCGCCATGACCCTGGTCGGCGGCGAGTCGCAGTTGATAAATCTATTGCTGGGCAAGCTATAAAAAAATGAAAGCAAGGAATATCCGGAACATGATTGTAGGCGTTGCCACGGAGATATCCTATGCCTTAGGTATTATTCTCGCCGGTTTTTTTGTCTCTTTAATCCTCTCGTTCAAGATATGATCCCCAGGCCGGACATAGAAGATGTCAAAGCGATAGGCTATTATCTCGGCAAGATAATTCTTTCTTTGTCCGCGACAATGGTTGTGCCGTTATTATTGGGTATCTTGCTGGGGGAATTCAGCCCGGCGATGGATTTTATGGTCGGTATAGAAGCATCCCTTATTCTAGGACTTTTTCTGACCAAAATATGTTTCACCGAAAATGACCTTAATTGGATGCAGGGGATGATCGTGGTGTCGCTCTCCTGGGTGGTGGCAATGGTCCTGGCGGCGATCCCGTTGTATCTGAGCGGCCACTGGTTGTCTTTTATGGACGCCTGCTTTGATACTATGTCCGGCCTGACTACCACCGGGCTGGCCCTGGTTCAGGATATGGACCATCTTTCATACAGCCATAATTTGTGGCGGCATTTGATTATGTTCATCGGCGGACAGGGGATCGTTATTGTAGCGGTTTCTTTATTCGTCAAAGGATTTTCCGGCGCCCTTAAGATGTATGTAGGCGAAGCCCGCGATGAAAAGATACTGCCTAATGTCATTCATGGCAGCAGGTTCATTTGGCTGGTCAGCGTTGTTTTCCTTGTCTTAGGAACTATCGCTTTGGGGGTGACCGGCATAGTGAACGGGCTGAAGCCGTTCAACGCGTTTTTTCACGGCGCCTGCATTTTTATGACCGCTTTTGATACCGGTGGTTTTGCCCCGCAGTCGCAAAGCGTTCTTTATTACCATAGCCTCGCGTATGAAATGATCACGGTTATCATCATTGTCCTGGGGGCGCTCAATTTCAAATTGCATTATCACGTTTGGAATGGTAATTTTAAGGAGATGGTTAAGAACATTGAAAGCCGGACTTTTTTTGTATCCATCTTGATAACGTTCTCGATCACTGCTGTCGGCCTGCATCAGACGGGTATTTATCCCCAAGCCCTGGTATTATTCCGAAAAGGGTTTTACCAGCTTATCTCCGGGCATGCCGGCACGGGGTTCCAGACCATATATGCCCAGCAGTTCCTGTCCGATTGGAATAACCTGGCATTGGCGGGGATGATTTGCGCCATGGCTTTGGGAGGCGCCGCCTGTTCCACTACCGGAGCGATCAAGATGATCCGGGTGGGTATAATCTATAAAGCTTTACGCCAGGATATTAAAAGGATAATCCTGCCTGAACGGGTGGTGATAGTCCAGAAATTCCATCATATCCGCGAGAGGTTCCTGAATGATAAGATGGTCAGGGCGGCTTTGATGATCACTTTGGCCTATCTGGCGCTTTATGCGGCAGGAGCGATCATCGGGATGTTATGCGGCTTTTCTTTTCTGGAGTCTTTGTTCGAATCCACATCCGCAGCGGCCAATGTCGGTCTTTCCTGCGGGATAACTCAGGCGGGTATGCCGGCGGCGCTGAAAGTGACATACATGATGCAGATGTGGGCGGGCAGGCTGGAATTCATGTCTGTTTTGACCCTGGCCGGATTTATCGTGGCTGCGGTGAGAGGGAAATAATGCCGGGATCGAAAAAGAAAGTATTTTTTTTGATTTTCGTTTTAGGGGCGTTAATTTTTTATAAAAGCGCGTATGCCCAAGTCGTTTCCAGCGCGGACTTGATCCGCCGGGCCAAGGAATACGACGGTAAATCCGTAGTTTATCAAGGCGAGGTGATAGGCGATAAAATGTCCCGCGGTAAATTTGTCTGGATAAACGTGCACGACGGCGATAATGCGCTTGGCGTGTGGGCCTCGGAGGAATTGGCCGGGAATATCCGGGTGACCGGGGCGTATAAACATAGAGGGGATATTATCCGGGTTTCCGGTATATTCAACCGCAGTTGCCAGAAGCACGGCGGCGACCTGGATATACACGCGCAAGCGATAGATAAAGTCTCTGACGGGATCAAGGTAAAAGAAAAAATAAGCGTTGTTAAAGCCAGGCTGGTCCTTATCCTGGCGGGGCTATCGGGGTTGATATGGATATTGATTCGGTTAAAACAGCGTTAGAACAGGATATAGGCTCGGCGGGTTCGGCTGAGGCGTTGGAGGAACTGCGGTTGAAGTACCTGGGCAGGAAAGGTCTCATCCCGCAGTTGACCTCAACTATTCCGGGTTTGCCTGTTCAGGAGCGCGGTTCTTTCGGCAAACAGGTGAATGAGTTGAAAAACCGGATAATGGCGCTTCTGGAAGAAAAGCAAATATCCTTGGGGCAACCGGCCGGCCAGGCGCAAACATCCGGCGTGGATATAAGCCTGCCGGGGATCTGCCAGGGCCTGGGCCGCCGGCATCCGTTGACCTTGATCGTTACCGAGATCTGCGATATGTTCAAAAAGATGGGCTTTGCCGTGGTCGAAGGCCCGGAGATCGAGAGCGAGTATAATAATTTCACCGGATTGAATATACCGATGGAACATCCTTCGCGCGAGGCCTTTGATACTTTTTATCTGAGTGTCCCGGCGGGCAGTGAAGGAAAATACCTTTTGCGCAGCCAGACCTCCACGGTTCAGGTGAGGGCTATGAAAGGCAGCAAGCCGCCGCTGGCGATTATCGCCCCGGGCAGGGTCTTCCGTCCGGACGCGGTTGACGCGTCACATTCCTTTATGTTCAACCAGATCGAGGGCCTTATGGTCGATGAGGGCATTACCTTCGCCGACCTGAAAGGGGCGCTGGAGTTTTTCGCCAAAGGCATTTTCGGGCAGGGTATAAAGATGCGCTTCCGGCCTCATTTCTTCCCGTTTACCGAACCTTCGGCGGAGGTGGATATTTCCTGCATTATCTGTAAAGGCAAGGGATGCTCTGTCTGCGGAAGAAAGGGGTGGTTGGAGATACTGGGTTCGGGCATGGTCCATCCCAATGTATTTAAGAATGTGGGGTATGACCCGGATAAGTACACTGGTTTTGCTTTCGGCATGGGCGTGGAGCGCATAGCCATGCTTAAATACGGGATAAACGATATCAGGCTGTTTTTTGAGAACGATCTTCGTTTTCTTAAACAATTCTAAATATGAAAGTAACGTATAACTGGTTAAAAGAATTCGTAGATATAAAGATGCCGGCGCAGGAATTGGCGGATAGGCTGACCATGTCCGGGCTTGAGGTTAAGTCCGTCGAGGAAAAAGCCGGCGATTTTGTTTTCGAGATTGAGATCACCTCTAACCGTCCGGATTGGCTCAGCGTTATCGGCGTGGCCAGGGAAGTTGCGGCTTTAACCGGGAAAAAGACAAAGACCGGGCAAATGAAATCCGTTAAGATCGAAACCGGATGCGCTGATAAATTCGGGATCGAAATAGAGGATAGGAACGATTGCCCGTTTTATACCGCCAGGGTCATCCGCAACGTAAAAGCCGGGCCTTCTCCTGAGTGGCTCAGGGCCCGCTTGGAATCCTTGGGGGTGCGCAGCGTGAACAACGTTGTGGACATCACTAATTATGTTTTATTCGAGACAGGCGAGCCCCTGCACGCGTTCGATCTGGATAAATTGAGCGGCCGGGAGATCGTGGTTCGCCGAGCATCTAAGGGAGAAAAGCTGGTCACCATCGACGGCCAGGAAAGGGAATTAAGCCCGGATATACTGGTGATCGCCGATAAGAAAAAAACCGTAGCTATTGCCGGTGTTATGGGAGGCAAGGATACAGAGGTGACCGAAAATACCCGGAATGTATTATTAGAGGCTGCGATATTCGAACCTGTTTTGATCAGGCGCGGCAGGCAGAAATTAGGAATGACCAGCGACGCGGCATACAGGTTTGAACGCGGCATTGACCCTGCCGGACCGGCGGCGGCTTCGTTAAGGGCCGCGAAACTGATCGGGGAACTTTGCGCAGGCGATCTGTCTTGCGCAGCAAGTTCAGGCGTCAGCCGCATGAACGTGGCTAAAGTGTGTTTGACCGCGGCCGGCATAAAGAGGAGCCTCGGCGTCGAGATCCCCCAGGCGAGAGTAAATAATATCCTGGCTGGCCTGGGGTTTGAGATAAAAGGCAAGAAAAAAGGCTGTCTGCAAGTCAAGGTCCCTTCGTGGCGGTTGGATGTCAAAGAGGAAGTCGATCTGATCGAGGAGATTTCCCGGATCTACGGTTTTGAGAACATCCCGTCGACATTGGCCAAGGTGGGTTTGAAAAATCAGGAAACAGCCGCACAGGACCATATCAGCCAAAGCAAAGATATACTTTCCGGGCTGGGGCTGAATGAAGTAGTAACTTACAGCCTGATCGACAGAAAGAGCCTGGATGGTTTTTGGGAAGGCGATGATTCTTTGATAGCGGTTTGCAACCCCTTGAGCATCGAGCAGGAGGTAATGCGGCCTGTGCTTATGCCCAGCCTTGTCCGCTGCGTTTCGCATAACCTTAAGCAGAAACAGGAATACGTGAATATATTCGAGATTGCCCGGGTCTACCGTCTGGATGGGAAACGGATACAGGAGGAGTACCGTTTGGGGATCTGTTTGTGCGGGTCAAAGCTGGTTTGGTTCGATAAAGGCAGGGTCCAGGATGAAGCCGGATTCTTGCATTTAAAAGGGGCGGTTGAAACCCTGCTCAAACGCCTGAATGTGCTTGGGCAGGATCTCAGGTTTATTGCCCGGGGCGCATACGCGTTCCGGGTCTTTGCCGGGGATGTCGATATAGGAAGCCTTTGCAGGTTGGATAGAAAGCGTCTTGACCGAATGGAAATAAAGAACAAAGAGGTGTTCGGCGCCGAGATCGACCTGCCCAAGGTTTTTTCTTTGATCAGCCCGGCTAAGAAATTCAGCGCTTTGCCGAAATTCCCGTTCGCGGTCAGGGATATAAGCATGATCCTGGCCGAAGCGCTGCCGGCGGAAAAAATAATAAAAGCTATACTTGCCCAAGGGCGGGATCTTATCAAAGAGGCGGAGGTTGTAGACCGCTACAAAGGTAAGCCCATCGATCCCGGGTATAAAGGCCTAACCATATCCTGCCGGTATGCTTCAGATGACCGGACCCTGACTGAGGCAGAGATTGCCCCGGTACACGAAGCCGTAATATCCCGTCTTAAAGAAGAGTTTGGCGCCCGCCTGCGCTGAACTTGACGTATCCGCGGTTGTGTGTTATACTTTTCTCGTCAGGAAAAGATCTTTTATATCCCTGCCGTGTACGTTGAAGACTTGATGATTGGTGAACCAACACCAAGATACCGGGAGCTTATGCTTCTTGACGCTAAGGCGTAAAAGAGAGGGTTCCCACCTGTACCTAAAAGGTTCAGCCCATCATATTCAACGGCACAGCGCGGGGATATTTTTTTAGGGACGGTTCTCAAGGACAGGCAAAAGTGCCCCCTAAGGGGGGCATTTCTAAGCGTCAAAGAGAATCGTCCCTTTCTTTTTCTTTTCCCTTGAGCCGGCAATCAAACCGTGATAAAATTTAACTAAATCCGGCGTTTCTTTCAGGGTGATGAACAGCCGGTTCTTATTTGAGAACCACCGGGGGGGCTATGATCATATCAGAGTTAAAACCTTTTGCGGAAATAGAAGATAGCTTAAAAGCCCATAAGAAAATATTTATTGTCGGATGCGGCGATTGCGCCACTGCCTGTGCCTCAGGCGGCGAAGCTCAATGCAAGCAGATCAAAGAACAATTAGAGGCTAAAGGTAAGAGCGTTTTGGGTTTTTGCCTGCCTGAATCCGCCTGTGTTGCCGCCAAATTGAAAAGTGAACTGGCCAGGAATATGCAGGTTTTACGCCAGGCTGACGCTGTGCTGGTTTTGGCTTGCGGCCTAGGCGCGCAGTCGGTCAAGGATAACGACAGGCTGGAACTGGCGGTATTGCCGGGATGTAATACTTTATTCGGCGCGGTTATGGACAGCCAGGGTAATTTCAGCGAGAAATGTTCGATGTGCGGCGCTTGCGTTCTGGGGCTGACCGAAGGGATCTGCCCGGTGACGCTCTGCGCAAAAGGCCTGCTTAACGGACCCTGCGGCGGGATGAATAAAGGCAAATGCGAATTAGACCCCCAGCGGGATTGTGCCTGGGTCCTGATCTGGCGCCAGATGGGGAAAAAGCAGAATTTAGGGCAGATGAAGAAGATCGCCCCCCCGCGGGACTGTTCAAAATCCACTAAGCCCCGCAGGCTGGCGATGAATACCCCGGTTTAAGAAGATGGCCGACTTAAGATTGACAAAGGACAGTATTCGTAATAAAATCTTACTTAGGATAAAAAGAGAGAAGGAGGAAAACCGGAACAAAAAAAGCGAGATCATAAAAGAAAAGCTTTTTCGAACCCGAGTTTTTAAAGAGGCAAAGATCGTGATGTTCTATATGTCATTAGGTGGAGAAGTCAATACGGCGGATATGATAAGAGAGGCGCAAGGGCTGGGCAAGACGGTCGCGGTTCCCGTTTGCGGGAAAAATAGAATGATGAAGCCTTGTTTATTAAAAGAAAAGGGCGGGTTGCTGAAAGGCCCTTACGGTATATTGGAGCCGGTCCGGAAAGAGCCGGTCCCTTTGAAGAAGATAGACCTTGTTATTGTGCCGGGGCTGGCCTTTGATAAAAAGGGAAAGCGGCTTGGCCGGGGCAAGGCATACTACGACCGTTTCTTGAGAAGGCTTCCATCAAGGGCTCCGTCCATAGGCCTGGCGTTCGATTTCCAAGTTCTTCCCTTTATCCCCACCACCACCACCGACGTAGACGTCAAAAAACTTATCTTCGCCTGAAAAACAGGAAAAACGCGTAAAATAACAACAGGGGCAGTTTGTCTTGCAAGGCACAACTGTTTCAACTCCCGGTTCTGCGCCGGGTATAGTCGGAGGGAGATAGATGCTTAATCTAATTATTTTCATCGCGGTAGCCTTGATCTCCACCATTATCGGTTATTCGATGCGCCGATATATGGCGGAAAAGAAGATCCAGGACGCCGAGGCAAAGGCAAAGTTCATTGAAGAACAGGCGAAAAAAGAGGCGGAAGACCGCCGACGTTCGGCGGAATTAGAGGCGAAAGACCTGCTTTACAAGATGCGGCAGGATTTCGAGCAGCAGACCAAGGACCGCAGGCAGGAGATCGTTAATCTGGAGAAAAGGCTTACCCAGAAGGAAGAGAATATCGACCGCAGGCTTGACCTTTTGGAAAAGAAAGAAAAAGATATTGAGCTTCGCCAGGAAGGCCTGAAGAAGCAGGAAGAGGGTTTAAAGGCGAAAGAAAGCCAGCTGCATGGTTTGATCGCCGAAGAGAAGGAAAGGCTGCAAAAGATAGCCTCTCTTTCCGTAGAAGAGGCAAGGCAGATCCTTTTAAGCAGGTTGAATGAAGAGCTTAACGCCGAAAAGGCGGTATTGATCAAGAAGCAGGAAGAGGAACTGCGCGGCATAGCTGACAAAAAAGCCGCGGAGATAATCAGCCTTTCCATACAGCGTTGCGCCGTAGAACATACAGTGGAGTCGACGGTAAGCGTGGTTAATCTTCCCAGCGATGAGATGAAGGGCCGGGTCATCGGCCGGGAAGGAAGGAATATCCGGGCGCTGGAAATGGCCACCGGGGTGGATGTGATTATTGACGATACCCCTGAGGCGGTGACCCTTTCCTGTTTTGATCCTGTCCGCAGGGAGATCGCGCGCTTGAGCCTGGAGAAGCTTTTGGGGGACGGCAGGATCCATCCTGGGCGCATTGAGGAGGTAGTGGAGAAGACCAAAAAGGAAATGGATGAGAAAATCCGCGAAGAAGGGGAGCGCGCGGCTTTTGACTCCGGGGTGGACGGCCTGCATCCGGAGCTGGTAAGGCTTTTAGGCAGGCTAAAGCACCGTACCAGTTTCGGCCAGAATGCGCTGCAGCATTCCAAAGAAGTTTCTTATTTGCTGGGAGTGATGGCTTCGGAACTGGGATTGAATTTCAAGCTGGCCCGCAGGATCGGACTTTTGCACGATATAGGCAAAGCCGTGGATCATCAGGTGGAAGGTACCCACGCCAAGCTGGGCGCTGACCTGGCCAAGAAATACAATGAATCTCCGGAAGTGATCCATGCCATCGAGGCGCACCATGAAGAGGCGGAACCGAAGAGCTTCTTCGCTGTCCTGGCTGTGGCCGCTGACGCGATAAGCGCCGCCCGGCCGGGGGCCAGAAGGGAAACGCTGGAGACATATATAAAACGGTTGGAGAAGTTAGAGTCTATCGCCAACCTTTTTAAAGGCGTGGATAAATCTTACGCGATCCAGGCTGGCCGCGAGATACGGGTCATAGTGCAGCCGGAGAAGATCGCCGACGGCGAAGCGATCAATCTCGCGCGGGATATTCGCAAACGTATCGAGGAAGGGATGGAATACCCCGGGCAGATCAAAGTCACGGTTATCCGCGAGACCCGGGCTATAGAGTACGCTAAATAAAAGAATGAAGATATTATTCATAGGAGACGTGGTAGGTAAACCCGGTCGGGATGCGGTCAAGCGGCTCGTCCCGGAATTGAAGAAAGAGTTGGGCCTGGATTTTGTCATCGCCAACGCCGAGAACTCTTCCGGCGGGTCGGGGATCACCGGCAAGACCTCCGAGGAATTATTCGCCAGCCAGGTCGATGTTTTGACTTCCGGGGACCACATCTGGAAGAAACGCGAGATCGTAGGACTTATCGCTGTTGAAAAACGCATATTAAGGCCGGTTAATTATCCTAAAGGCTCCCCGGGTGCGGGCTGGGGTATTTTTGAAACGGCAAACGGGAAAAAGGTCGGGGTGGTTTGTGTCCTGGGTCGGGTTTTTCTGGAGCCCGTTGACTGCCCTTTTAGAGCCTGTGACCAGGCAATAGAGTGCGTTAAAAAAGAAACCAATATAATAATAGTGGACATCCACGCCGAGGCGACCTCTGAAAAAGTCGCCCTAGGCTGGTATTTGACCGGGAAGGTCTCTGCGGTTTTGGGCACGCATACGCATATCCAGACCGCTGATGAAAAGATCCTTCAGCCGGGCACCGCCTATATTACCGATGCCGGGATGACCGGGCCGTATGATTCGGTTATCGGAAGAAGGATAGAGGACGTTCTGCACCGGTTCATTACTTCCCTGCCGGTAAAGTTCGAGGTGGCGGAGGATAACATCCAGCTCCACGGGGTTATCCTGGATATAGACGATAATAGCGGCAGGGCCGGGGACATTGAAAGGATCCAGCGGAAAATGCCTGCTGTATGACAAATGCCCGAATCCTATAAAACTAAAAGATCTTTCGGTAAGTTATATTTTGCCGCGGCCGCGGTATTTTTCTGCGCTTTTTCCGTATACGCCGGGCTTTGGGCGTATGCCGCAGAAGGCGAACTTGAATATACGGTCGACCTCAACGCTAATGCCATCCCTTTACCCGGAATATTCTCCCCGAATATAGACTTGAGCGGCAGAGGAAGTCATTCCGATCCCGTCTGGCCGCAATCCCTGGCAGCTCCGGAAGCGCTGGACGCCTGGGAAAAAAGTATCGGCTGGAAAGGCATATACCGCCTGCAGTATAATCTTTGGGAGATCAGCCGGCATGCCAAAGATAAGCAGCTTCAGGATAAGCTTCTGGCGAATTATGAATCGGTGATCAAAAGGATAAGCGATGCCGGGGGGACGGTTATCCTGGATATATTCAGCACGCCTTCCGGCCAGGGCAAAGTTTTAGACAAGAAAAGCTCGCCGGTAAATCTTAAAGCATTTAAGGAAGTTGTTAAAGGATATATCCGCGAGCTCAGCTGCAATAAGAAATACAATGTTTGGTATGAGGTTTGGAGCGCTCCTGACCTGGATAATTTCTTCCTGGGAAGCCAGCAGGAATACCTTAAACTTTACCGGGCAGTGGCTGAGGCCGTTAAGGAACTTGAGGATGAGACCAAGATACATATACTCGTGGGAGGCCCCTCGACCAGCTGGTGGTTCAGGAACCCGGAGGGGAATAATATCCTCATCCCGGAGAAAAGCCTTATTTACGGGCTGATAAAGTTCTGCTATACGTATAAGCTGCCCCTGAACTTTATTACCTGGCATGCTTATTCCACCGATCCTTACACCGAAAAAAGGCTTACCGCGTATAATAAAGAATTCATTGTTTTGATCCGAGAATGGCTTTCATATTTTAATTTTCCGCAGGATATCCCGCTCTTGGTAGACGAGTGGAATTATGACAGCGGGGCGAACGTCCTTCCTGAAAGGAAAGAGAAGGCGAATATCTGCGCCAGTTTTATCCCCGGCAGGATCAAGAATATGTATCAGGCGGGGATAGACGGCCAGGTTTTTTTCTCGCTCGAAGATTTTCAGGGCAATAAAGAAGGCGTGGTCCGCAATGTTGGCGTTTTCTGGTTCAAAAGCGGCTCTCCCGGGTATCAAGGCGGGCCGAAGCCGATATTCGCGGTTTTCAAAATGCTGGCGTCTTTATACAAAGATCTCCTACAGCCGCAGGCGAGGTTAAATGACGAGTTTGTCGGCGCGATCGCTACCAAAGGCCAGGACGAATCGGCGGTGCTGATCTATAATTATATCGATACGGACATATTCCGTAATTACCTGTCCCGGGAGATCGCCCTTTTGAAAGACGCCGAAAGAGAGGCGCTTTTAGGGATAGCTAAATCCGAACGCGCGGCAAAGATCATGCGCCGGGAATTAAACCCGGCAGATTTGCGTCTGAGCGCTAAAGTGCAGGCGATATTGCGTAAAGCCCAGGAGATAAACGATACCGCCGAGAAGCTTAAGGTATCCCCGCGCCCCCTCAAATTGGCGATCAAGGGCCTGAAAGGGGAATATTTGTATTCCCGGGTCACCTTGGATTCCCGGAATCTTTCCGCGGCGGAGTTAAAGCCGGATGAGGAGAAAATCATAGTGGCAACGGATGGAATTTACCGGGAAACCTTAACCCTGGAACCTTATTCGGTCAGTATGGTGATTTTGAAACCAAAACCGCCTGAGCCGGGACCTATTTCGCAACCGCAGCCGAGTATAGAAGAGACTCAGGCGCAGACCCAGAAAGGCCAGACAGCGCAGACCGAGCCCAAGAAAGTGATCAAGGAAGAACCGCAGGCATTGGCCTCGCAACCGGAAAAGCCCATACCTCAGGAGCCGGCGGTTAACAATACTGCGGCTGTTGTAGAAGTGCCTGAGACTAAATCCCCGGACGCGGTTGTTAAGCCGGGTAACGGCGGGACCGTGGTGAATAATACCCAGGCGCAGGAAGTTATCCCGCAACCAGTCCAGAATACTACGGTAATCCAGGATAAATAAGAGAAGGTTAGTTATGGCGGACAAATCACCCGACCTGTTCGATCCGCAGGCAGCGCCAGCGCAGAAGCGGCGGGTATATACGGTCAGCGAGGTTACCCAGGGCATCAAATTGCTCTTTGAGGATTATTTCGGGCAAGTCTGGGTAGAAGGCGAGGTTTCCAATCTGCGGCCTTCTTCAGCCGGGCACCTTTATTTTTCCCTGAAGGACGAGTCCGCGGTGCTTTCCGCGGTTATATTTAACCGGGCCGCAAGGGATATTAAATTCAAGATCGAAGACGGTCAGAAGATGGTTTGTTTCGGCAACATCGATGTTTATGCCCCCCGCGGGCAATACCAGCTGATCATCGAGAAGATAGAGCCCAAAGGCGTAGGAAGCCTGCAGTTGGCCCTGGAGCAGTTAAAAGAAAAACTGGAAAAAGAAGGGTTATTCGCCCCGGCGCGAAAAAAACAAATACCTTATCTTCCGGCCAGGGTAGGGGTAGTGACCTCGCTCACCGGCGCGGCGATAAAAGATATCCTTAAAGTGCTTGACCGCAGATTCCGGGATATACATATTATTCTCAGCCCGGTAAGGGTCCAGGGGGACGGCGCAAAAGAGGATATCGCTTTGGCGATCGAGGATTTTAATGTCAGGAACGCGGGACTTTCCAGGGATGAACAGGTCGAGGTTTTAATCGTGGGTCGCGGCGGAGGAAGCATTGAAGACCTCTGGCCGTTCAATGAGGAGATCGTTGCCCGGGCGATATATAATTCCAAGATACCGGTAATATCCGCGGTAGGCCATGAGCGGGACTGGACTATCGCCGACCTGGTTTGCGATTTGCGGGCGGCTACGCCGTCGCAGGCGGCGGAATTGGTCATCCCGGAAAAAGAAAAGCTGCGCCGGGAACTGGACGGCCTGATATCCGGGCTTAAGAAAGGGCTTGAGGATACCGCGCTGGATTTCGCGCAAAAGGAAGATGACCTTATACGCCGTCTCTCTATAGCCATGGGGCATAACTGGCAGATAAATCACAACCGTTTGGACGCGGTATCAAATAAACTGGCGATTTTTAATCCGGCGACCCTGATACCGGAGTATAAGACCAGGATCGCTGATCTGGCCAGGCAGATCTATGTGCGCATGGGCCATTTCTTGAGATTGAAAGATTCCCGGTTCACCGGAATAGCCGAGAATCTCGCCAGCCTTAATCCATTGAATATCCTGGCCAGAGGCTACAGCGTGACCTTCAAGGATCCCGACGGACGGGTGATAAAGGATGCGGGGCAGGTAAATAAAGACGATATGATCAGAACCAAGGTATATAAAGGAGAGATCATCAGCAGGGTAACGCGGGTAAATTGTTCTTAGCGCACAACGATAATTTTGCAGGAGGTCTTATGCCGGAAATAAAATTCGAAGAGGCTTTGAAAAAGCTGGAAAAGATAGTTGACGAGCTGGAAAACGGCGAGCTTTCCCTGGATGATGCATTGAAAAAATACCAGGAAGGCCTGGAGCTTTCCCGGCAGTGCTCGCAGCGGTTGGACAGCGCTAAAAAGAAGATCGACATACTGGTTAAGAACAAAAAAGGCGAATTCGAGCTAAAAGGCCTGGATGAAGCCGAAATAAAAGAATAAAACAAAATGTTACTGGAAAAAATAAACTCGCCGCAGGACCTGAAGCAGTTTTCCACGGAAGAACTGATTGTTCTGGCCGCGGAAATACGGAGCAGGATCATTGAAGTTGTTTCCAAGACAGGAGGCCATATCGCTTCCAGCCTGGGAGCCGTGGATCTGACTATAGCCTTGCATTATTGCCTGAACAGCCCGAAAGACAAGATCGTTTTTGACGTGGGTCATCAGGCATACGCGCACAAGATCCTTACCGGCAGGAACAAGGATTTTGACAGCCTGCGGCAGTTCTCCGGGTTAAGCGGCTTTCCCTGCAAAGATGAATCCAGTCATGACACTTTCACCTGCGGGCATAGCTCTAATGCCGTGTCTTTGGCTTTGGGCCTGGCTTGCGCCAGGGATTGCCTGCAGCCGCAGGATTATTTTCGGGTAGCCGCGGTAATCGGCGACGGTTCCTTAAGCGGCGGGCTTTGCTTTGAGGGGTTAAATAACGCCGGGCACCTCAAAAAAGACATCTTGGTCATCCTGAATACCAATGAATTGAGCATCGCTCCTAATGTGGGGGCGATCAGCACCTATTTAAATAAACTGATCTCGCTGCCGGTATATAACCGTTTCAGGGGTTCCCTGGATAATTTTATCAAATCCCGGGTTCCCAAGGGCAGCAGGCTGTTAAAGATCGCCAACAGGTTTGAAGAGAACCTGAAAGGTTTTTTTGTCCCTGGGATGTTATTTGAGGAGTTGGGGTTTCGCTATTTCGGGCCGTTAGACGGCCATAACCTGGCGGTTTTGATCCCTTGCTTGAAGAATATCATGGGGATAAAAGGCCCGAGGCTGGTGCATGTGATCACCCGCAAAGGCAAAGGTTACCCGCCTGCGGAACAGGACCCGGTAAAATTCCATGGTGTCGGAAGGTTCGATATTCCCACAGGCAAGGCTATCTGTAAAAAAGACAGCCCTGCCAAGACTTATACGCAGGTTTTCGGGGCAAAGCTGGTTGAGATGGCGCAAAAAGACCCGAAGATTGTGGCTATAACCGCGGCTATGCCTGAAGGGACCGGTCTGGATAAATTCCGTGGATCTTTTCCGCAGCGTTTCTTTGATGTAGGTATAGCCGAGGGTCACGCGCTTTGTTTTGCCGCGGGTTTTGCCGCCGGCGGTTTTAAACCGGTGGTGGCTGTTTATTCCACATTCCTGCAGCGGGCTTACGATCAGATCATTGAAGACATCGCCTTGCAGAACCTTCCGGTGGTCCTGGCAGTTGACCGCGCCGGGATTGTAGGCGAAGACGGCGTGACCCATCAGGGCATATTCGATATTTCTTTTTTGAAGAATATCCCTAATTTTATAGTAATGGCTCCCAAAGACGCGGGGGAATTAGAAGGGATGCTGGAATTAAGTTTAACCTTGAATAAGCCGGTAGCTATCCGGTATCCCCGGGCAATAGCCGGCGCTTCGGATGTGGGGTGCTCTCCTATTAAACTCGGCGAGCCGGAGATATTAAGGACCGGCCAGGATTTTACGATAATCGCCCTGGGGAGCATGGTTGGCCCAACGCTTGCCGCGGCTGATATTTTAAGTAAGCAGGGATTTACGGGAACTGTGGTTAACGCCAGGTTTGTAAAACCTTTGGACGAAAATATCTTGAATAAGATCAGCCAACAGGCTAAAATAATTCTTACAGTGGAAGAGGGTATAATTGACGGAGGTTTCGGCAGCCGGGTCAGCGAGATATTGTCCCGGCCGGTAGTCAGGCTGGGATTATCCGATGAATTCATCCCGCACGGACGCAGGGAACTGTTGCTGGAGAAGGCCGGGTTAACCGCCGCAGGGATCAGCGCCAGTATACGGGGGCATCTTAAATAAAATGCGTAAGATAATCATTGATGCGGAGAAATGCAAGGGTTGTTTGCTTTGTATCGGTGCCTGCCCTAAAGGGTTTCTTGTCCCTTCGGGGAAGCTAAACCGCAGGGGCGACGTTTTTGTGGAATGCAAGAACGAACAGGAATGCCTGGCTTGCGGATTATGCGCGTTGATCTGCCCGGATTGCTGCATTGAGGTGTCTAAAGAATGAAGACAGATAAAAAAATATTAATGACCGGCAACGAGGCTATCGCCGAAGGCGCTATCCGGGCCGGATGTTTGTTTTACGCGGGTTATCCGATCACTCCGCAGAATGAGCTTACCGCTTACATGGCCAGGCATATGCCGGAAAATGGCAGGGTATTCATCCAGGCGGAATCAGAATTGGCTGCGATAAATATGATCTTTGGCGCATCCGCCACCGGGGTAAGGGCAATGACTTCGTCTTCCAGCCCGGGGATAAGCCTGAAGCAGGAAGGGATATCTTATCTCGCCGGGGCGGAACTGCCGGCGGTTATCGTGAATATGATGCGCGGAGGGCCGGGATTAGGCAATATTTCCCCATCCCAGGCGGATTATTTCCAGGCGACCAAGGGCGGCGGCCACGGCGATTATCATCTTATTGTGCTTGCTCCGGCTGCGGTGGAAGAGGCATATGAATTGATGTTTACCGCCTTTGACCTGGCGGATGAATATCGCGGCCCGGTGATGATCCTGGGCGACGGTATGCTCGGCCAGATGATGGAACCGATGCGGATGAAAGAACATAAGATCAATAATATAGCCAAGCCCTGGGCGCTTACCGGCTGTTCCGGCCGCAAACCGAATATCATAAGGTCGCTATACATTAAGGACGGGATCCTGGAAGAAGTTAATCTCAGGCTGCAGAAAAAATACCAACAGATCAAGGCAAAAGAGCAGCGTTGGGAAGAAGAGTTATTGGATGACGCCAAATTGATTCTGGTCTCTTATGGCGGGATGTCCAGGATCTGCCGCAGCGCGGTCAAGAATTTACGGGATAAAGGGACCAAGGCCGGGCTGCTTAGGCCGATAAGCCTTTGGCCGTTCCCGGATAAGGCCTTTGAAAAGGCGATCCGTCCGGGAGTGAAATTCCTGGTGGTGGAAATGTCGTACGGCCAGATGGTCGAAGATGTGCGCCTGGCAGTGAACGGCAAGGCCGAAGTGGCATTTATCGGCCGCTCCGGAGGCGGGATACTCTCCGAAGAGCAGATAATAAAGAAGGCCCAAGAGGTATTGAAGATAAAATGAAAAAAGTATTCAGTTATCCCAGATCGCTGCGCAACATATCCACTCATTACTGCCCAGGATGCGGGCATGGCATTGCCCATCGCCTGGTGGCGGAAGTCATAGATGAGCTGGATATCCGGGAAAAGATCATCGCCATAGCGCCTGTAGGATGCGCGGTCATCGCCTATGATTACTGGGATTTTGATTGTTCCGAGGCGGCTCACGGCCGGGCGCTGGCAGTAGCCACGGCCATGAAAAGGCTCCGGCCGGATAACATTGTTTTTACCTATCAGGGTGACGGGGATCTGGCCGCTATCGGGACAAATGAAACGATCCACGCGGCTAACCGCGGAGAAAACCTAACAGTGATATTCATCAATAACGCGGTTTACGGGATGACCGGAGGCCAGATGGCTCCGACCACGCTTTTAGGGCAGAAGACCGCTACTTCTCCTTTTGGGAGAAGGCCGGAGTTTGAAGGATATCCGTTAAAGATCTCGGAGCTGCTGGCGCAATTAACCGGGGTGAAATACGTGGAGCGCGTTTCCGTATTTTCCAGCCAGGAAGTGATAAAGGCGCGGCAGGCGGTAAAGACCGCTTTTCAGAACCAGGTTAACAATGTAGGGTTTTCCCTTGTGGAGATACTGTCTCCCTGCCCGACTTATTGGGGGATGCCTCCGAAAAAAGCGATGCAGTGGATCAGGGAAGAAATGGTCAAGGAATTTCCGTTAGGCAGGCTAAAATGACAGAAAAGATAATAATCGCCGGTTTTGGCGGCCAGGGGATCATGCTTATGGGAAAAGTCCTGGCAGAGGCCGCGATGCTCGAAGGGAAGAATGTTACCTGGCTGCCGGCTTACGGGGCTGAAGTGCGCGGCGGCACAGCTAATTGCATGGTGGTTGTTTCCGATGAGCCGATAGGCTCGCCTTTTATCGGCCGCGCGGACAGCCTGATAATCATGAATGGGCCTTCTCTTGCCCGTTTTCAAGGGAGATTAAAGGATAAAGGGCTTATAGTAATTAACAGCTCTTTGGCTCAGGCCGGGCCGGATACCAGGGGAGTTGTAGCCGGGCAACCTTTTTCAGAAATAGCCGTAAAATTAGGCGGTATAAAGGTGGCGAATATAGCCGCGTTAGGTTTTTTTGCGGCTAAGACAAAACTTATCAGCATCAAAAGCCTTAACCAGGTTATTATAGATATGACCCCGCAAGACAAGAAAGATCTTGGCGCTTTAAACCTGGCCGCGTTGTCCGCCGGAGCAAGATTGGCAGAGTAAATCCGGAACCCTATATAAAAAAAAGAAAGAGGAAAAATAAATGGTTCGAGTAAGATTTGCGCCCAGCCCTACCGGGAATTTGCATATTGGCGGAGCGCGCACCGCGCTTTTTAACTGGCTTTACGCCTGCTCCCAGAGCGGAGAGATGATCCTTAGGATCGAGGATACGGATACGCTGCGCTCTAAAAAAGAATACATCGATGAGATATTAGGCAGCCTTAAATGGCTGGGGTTTAATTGGGGCCAGGTATATTATCAGAGCCAGAGGTTCGATATCTACAGGGAATACGCCCAAAAACTTTTAAGTTCGGGCAAGGCCTATATCGAGAAAAATGAAGCCGGTAAAGAGGCGATAATTTATAAAGTGACCGGGGAAAAGGTAAAGATAAAAGACCTGATCCACGGGGAAATAGAGTTCGATACCGCAGTCATCAAAGACCAGGTCCTGATAAAATCCGACGGGACACCCACGTATAATTTTGCCTGCGTGGTCGACGACGCTTTAATGGAGATAACCCATATTATCCGCGGTGACGATCATATTTCCAACACCCCGAAACAACTGCTTATTTATGAGGCGCTGGGTTTTAACCTGCCGCAGTTCGCGCATCTGCCTCTGATCTTGGCTAAAGGCGGTGGAAGGATGTCCAAACGAAAAGGGGCGACCGCCATATCCGAGTATCGGCAGGCAGGGTATCTGCCGCAGGCCATGGTTAACTTCCTTATGCTTTTAGGCTGGGCCCCCGGAGAGAACCGGGAGATCATCGATATAAAAGAAGCTATAAAGCTCTTTGACATAAAACACGTAAACAAGACCGCTGCGGTAATGGATATGGATAAGCTCGATTGGATAAACAACCAGTATCTTAAGAACGAAGATACCGCTAAGCTGGCAGAAGAGGTTATCCCGCTTTTGATCGAGAAGGGTTTGATCGGTAAAGATAATATCGACCGGGAATATACCCGGGAAGTCCTGCGATTATTCCAGTCCAGGCTTACCGTGCTGCAGGATTTTGTGGATCGGGCGGACTCTTTCTTTGTCAACGAGGTTATCTTCGATCAGGAGGCAAAAGAGAAGTTTTTGTCACAGGACCTCTCCCGGGAATTCGGCTTGTTCACGCAGAGGCTGAGCAGTTTGGAAAAGTTCGAGATCCCTGAGATCGAAGAATGTTTCCGGAAGGCAGTCGCGGAATTGGGCATTCAATCCAAAGCGCTTATCCATCCTGTCCGTGTCGCGCTTACCGGCAAGACAGTCGGCCCCGGACTTTTCGAAGTGATTTATTGTTTAGGTAAAGGCCGTGCGGTTGAAAGATTGAGTAAATTTATAAAAAAATAAACCGGGGAAACGCGGGGTTCTTAAAACCTTTCTATATGCGTGATCCTTGAATAAACAGTTTTTATAAGCCTCAAAAATCCTTCTTTACAGCTTTCCTGAAAGCGGATATAATTAAACCCTCGGATGTTTACTGCCCTCTAGTGCAACGGCAGCACGACTGACTCTGGATCAGTTAATCGGGGTTCGAATCCCTGGGGGGCAAATAAAACAATTCTACATTTCCGTGATAAAGAAAACAACGCCATTCTTTGCGGTTTCGATAATTCTTTGCCTGATCCCCGGATTTTTTAAAGTTGCGGCGGCAAATGAAATAAGTCGGCCTCCAGGCGCCGGGGGACTAAATGTGATCCTGGTTATTATTGATGATCTAAGGGCCGATCATTTAGGATGTTATGGCTATCCTAAGCAGACCTCGCCGGCAATTGATGCGATAGCCCGGGATTCCTGCGTTTTTGAAAAAGCGTTCAGTCAGTCGGGTTATACCCTCCCCAGTACAATATCTATTTTAACCTCACTTTATCCTTCGTCCCACGGGATGTTTTATGTTTTTAAAGATGAGTTGTCCCCGGGGATAAAAACGATAGCGGAAATATTCGGAACTTACGGCTATAAGACCGCATGGTTTTCTCAATTAAAAACGCCGCATCTGGATATAAACGTCGGATTTGGCCGCGGGTTTCAGGATAAGGTTGAATTGGGCGCGGATTTTAGCGGCGGCCCGGAGCTTTTTTCCTGGCTTGAAAAGAACAGGTCGAATAATTTCTTTCTGGCAATAGATTCAAGGGCGGTACATGATTTTTACCGTTCCTTTCCGGAGCATGAAGGGGAAGTAAAAAAAGATTTTTATTTCAAATTGATCCGCCTGGCGAAATCCCCCGGAAACGCTTTTTTTGGCCCCGAAGTGGTTTCAGCGCATAAAGAACTGTTCAGGGGGAACTATAATCCGGATAAGCTCAGTAAAATGTTGGAATTAGTGGACCCGGAGAAAAGAAATAGTTTAGACCAATTCAAATGCTCTTTACTTATTCCTTGGTTGCAAAAAAAAGGACGCAGCGATCCTGAGGGCTGGATCTCTGTTTATGATGAAAGAATCCGGGCTGTTGATAACGAGCTGATAAAACCGCTGGAAGTAAAATTAAAAACATTGGGGTTGTGTGGGAAAACCGTGTTGATTATCACTGCAGACCATGGAGAGGAATTCGCAGAGCATGGTAAATATGGACATTCCAGCCTTTGGGATACGAATATTCATGTGCCGCTGATAATTAAAATTCCCGGAGGTCCGGGGGGCAAAAGGATTGAGGATCTGGCAGAAACCATTGATATTATGCCGACAGTCTTGGAATTAGCCGGAATAGCGGTCCCCTCTCAAGCCCGAGGGGTGAGTTTAGTAAATCTGATGAGAGGGGGCTCGGTTGGCGCGCCTCGCGAATATATTTTTTCCGAATTGCCCAAAAAGAAAACAATCCGTTCAAAAAAATGGAAGTTGACCGAGGGGGGCACAAGGCGGAGATTGTTCGACCTTTCTCGCGATCCCGGCGAGCAAATCGATGTCCTTAACAGGAACAGGGCGATTGCCGCTAAGATGCAAACGCGGCTAAAGCAATGGGAAGCGTCCTTGCCCGACTATCAAGATCAAGAATATCCTTTTGATCCCGGGATAGGCAGGGAGATGCAGGAAAGGATAAGAAAAACAGGGTATTGGTAGGTTATCTGAAAATAACCTGTGTGTTACGCGGAAGTTTGATATTTTTGAGTATTAATGTATAATAACATATTGTTTTTTATCTTTAAAGGAACATATGGATCCCGTAAAATCTATAACCAATTTTATTCGTGAGATAATCGATAGCGATCTGGCCCTGGGAAATAACAGCGGCGGTGTGCATACTCGTTTCCCCCCGGAGCCCAATGGCTATCTGCATATAGGCCATGCTAAAAGTATTTGTCTGAACTTCGGCATTGCCCGCGATTATAAAGGGCTGTGTAACCTGCGGTTTGACGATACCAACCCTGAAACCGAGGATGTCGAATACGTCAATTCCATCCAAGAAGACGTGAAATGGCTGGGATTTGATTGGGATAGCCGGATTTATTACGCCTCCGACTATTTCGATAGAATATACGAATACGCGCTCCAGCTTATTAGAAAAGGCAAGGCCTTTGTCTGCGATCAGTCCCTGGAAGATATGCGGCGATTTCGAGGCACTATCGTTCAACCCGGCAAGGACAGCCCTTTCCGCGGGCGCAGCGTCGAAGAGAACCTGGACCTGTTTGCCAGGATGAGGGCAGGCGAGTTCGCCGAGGGGGCCAGGGTTCTGCGCGGAAAGATCGATATGTCCCACCCTAACCTATTGATGCGCGACCCGGTGTTCTACCGCATTAGAAAAGAGACGCACCACCGGACAGGGAATAAATGGCCTGTATACCCGACATATGATTTTACCCATGGGATCTGCGATTCAATAGAAGGGATAACCCATTCTATCTGTACCCTGGAATTCGAAGTGCACCGTCCGTTATATGATTGGATACTGCGAGAATTAGGTATCCACCATCCGAGGCAAGTAGAATTCGCCCGGCTTAATCTCGGGCACACTCTTTTGAGCAAGCGCAAGCTCCTGGAGATGGTGGAGAAGAAATATGTTTCCGGTTGGGATGATCCGCGGATGCCTACCATATCGGGCTTGCGCAGAAGAGGTTATACCCCGGGATCCATAAGAAGATTCTGCGACCAGATCGGCGTGGCCAAGGCGGACAGCATAGTAGATATGGTGGTGTTGGAAAACAGTATCCGCGAAGAGCTGAATAAAATCGCGCCGCGGGTCATGGCGGTGCTGCGGCCGTTAAAGGTGGTCATTGACAATTATCCCGGTGATCGGGCAGAAGAGTTGGATGTTATCAATAATCCCGAGGATCCGTCCATGGGCACAAGAAAAGTCCCGTTCTCAAGGGAGCTTTATATAGAACAGGATGATTTTCGCGAGGATCCGCCGAAGCAATTTTACCGCTTGGCTCCGGGGCGCGAGGTGCGGCTGCGCTGCGGTTATTTTATAAAATGTGTCGGCTTGCAAAAAGACGAAAAAACAGGTACAATACAGGAAATCCACTGCACCTATGATCCGTTGACCCGCGGAGGCGATTCCCCTGACGGCCGCAAGGTAAAAGCGACGATCCATTGGGTATCCTGCAAACATGCCATAAAGACGCAGGTGCGGTTATACGGTGTTCTTTTTACAAATAGGGACCCTTCCGATGTCCCGGAAGGCGTGGATTTTACGGTTAATCTTAATCTCAATTCTGTTGAGGCCCTGGACGGCTGTATGGTCGAACCGAGTTTGAAAGACGCGGCCGCGGCAAATAGATATCAGTTTGAGAGGTTAGGATATTTTGTTGTGGATACAAAAGACAGCGTTCCCGGGAAGCCGGTATTTAACCGGATTGTTACCCTGCGCGACACTTGGGCTAAGATAGAGAAGAAGCTGTAGATAGATCGGCGTAAATTACTATGCGACACCCAATCCTATCGGATGGATTGGGGGTGCAATTCTTTGCGAGGATGGCGGAATTGGCAGACGCGACAGTTTGAGGGGCTGTTGGTTGCATAAACTGTGAGGGTTCAACTCCCTCTCCTCGCACCAATAAAAAAGGGGAACCCCTGTTTTTTAACAAACAGGGGTTCCCCTTTTAATTCTTACTTATTTGCGTTTATCCCTGATGAAATTGCTTTTTCCTACGGTTTTGGCGTAGCCTTTCAGTTCGGCGCCTATCTCGCCGATCTGGGCGACATGGTCTATTTTACGAAACTCGTTTGTTACTACTCCGATTGATACGGACATTAACGGTATCTTGTTTTCGCTGCCCTGCCTGTCCTTGGCTAATATATAACCGTTGTTTCGGTCCGTCTCATTATAAAAAGACGGGATGGTTTTATCGAAGGATTCGATTATGGCAGAACAAAGGGTGTCGGCTTTGTCCAGGGTGGTGACTACCACAAAATCATCGCCGCCTATATGGCCGATAAAATCTTCCGCCTGGCCGGTCTCGCGGGTTGAGCGGATCAGGATACGGGCGACTTCTCGGATCACATCATCCCCGTGCTCGAATCCGTAAGTATCGTTATAAGCCTTGAATTTATCCAAGTCCACGTAACAGACCGCGAAAGGTAATTTGCTTTCCAGCCGGTGGGAGAGCTCGTTCAGGATAGAGACATTACCCGGCAATCTGCTTAAGGGGTTTGCTTCCAGGTCGCGTTCAGTGCGCCGGACAACCATACGTATCCTGGCCAGTAATTCTTTGGGCTCAAATGGCTTTACTATATAATCGTCCGCTCCGGAATCTATTCCGTCGATCTTGTCGGTGATCTCTCCTTTACCGGTGACCATGATCACCGGAAGATGCCTGAGCAATATATCTTTTTTTATCCTGGCGCAAAGCTCCAACCCGGTCATTTTCGGCATTTTATAATCCAACAAGGCCAGGTCGAAAGTTTTGTTCTGTATCGCCTTGAGCCCTTCCTCGCCGTTATTCGCTTCGTAAACCTCGTATTTCTCGTCTTCCAGGGTTATCCGCAGCACATCCCGGATATCCGGGTCGTCATCAACGATAAGTATTTTTATGGCCATAAGTTTTTAGATAGTTTAGAATGCGTTAGGCAGGGTGAAGCTGAAAGTCGATCCTTCTCCGACCTTGCTTTTTACCCATATTTTTCCTTTGTGCGCCTCGATTATATTTCTTACAAGAGCCAGGCCCAGCCCGGTCCCTTTTATATCCTGGTTAAGGGTGCTGTCCACCCGGTAAAATTCCTCGAATATAGTTTCCAGCGCGTTTTCGGGTATTCCGCATCCCGTATCGGAAACGTCCACCTGTACCTGTTTGCCCGAATCGATGACCCGGACAGTGATTTTTCCTTTGGGCGTGTATTTTATAGCGTTGTTGATCAGGTTTATGAATACCCGCTTGATCTGTTCTTTATCGACCAGCACTTCCGGCAGGTCCGGCGCCAATTCGCTGGAGAAAGAGATCTCTTTCTCCTTCAAAAGCACCGACAACATGTCCGAGATCTCCTCAAGGATTGCCTTTAATCCCTGCGGGACAAGTTTCATTGACGCTTTGCCGGATTCGATGCGGGAAATATCCAGCAGGTCGTTCACGAACTGCACCAGTTCGTCAGAATGCTTGTTGATTTTGTCCAGCCGCTTATGCACTTCTTCCGGCACGACCCCCAGTTTTCCCGCCAGAAGTATGGAGGCATAGCCTTTGATGGAAGTAAGTGGGGTGCGTAATTCATGGGATACGCTGGAGACAAAGTCGCTCTTTCTTTTGCTGATCTTTTTTACCTCTTCCAAAGCCAGGCTTAGTTCCCGGGTCCTTTCTTCCACCCGGTTCTCCAGTTCCTGATGGGCGTGCCAGGTTTTCTCGAAAAGCCTGGCATTTTCCAGGGCCTGGCCGAGTTGATTGGCCAGAATGGTGATCAGCTCCTCGTCGCCGATAGTGATCATAGGGTTTTTATCCGAGCCTACAAAGAGGAATCCCTGGTTGCCTTCTTTGGGAAGTATCGGCGAGATCACAAAGGAACGCGTTTTGAATATCGCCTTCAGGCGTTCTTTTTCATTGTTCTCCAGGAGCATGCTTATGGAAGAAAGCGTTTTTTCATTCCGAACGCTTTCCCAATAAGTGTTTTTGTTCGCTTCCACCTGGGATTTTATCCCCGCGCAGGACTCTTCGTTATAACCGACATTTAAGCGCAAAGAGAATATTCTTTCTTTGGCGTCCCATAAAAAAGCCAGGGCTTTCTCGAAGCCGATCTCTTCCAGGTCTCCGATCTCGATCTTTTGGAAGATCTGTTCTTCGTCGAACGTTGAACTGATGGTCCGGGAGAACCTTTGCAGGGTATACAGGCCGGTCAGTTTCTTGTCCAGTTCTTCCTGGGTCTTGTTCAGTTCGATATCCGTGCGCACGACAAGCTTGGCCTGCTCGTCCATTTCGTCCAAAGAGCGTTTCAGGTTATTGACGGATTCCTGGAGTTGGTTTATCTTATGGGATTTTAAAAGCAGGACGAAGAACAGCGCGATCGCGGATATCAGGCTCATCAGGCCGAGCAGATTGAACAGGTTCTCTCCGTTAATGTAGGATATCATTATCCCTCAAGGATCAAGACGGAAATCGTCTGGTTGTGCAGATAAGACTGCCCCCGGTAGCCCAGGGCCGTTAAAGGCGCTAATTGGCATCCTGAATACAGCCCGATAATGGGCGTATTAGGCGCCAGGCTTTCCCGGATGATCTCTAGCTCCCTGTTTGTGTCCCTTCGCAGTAGATTGTACCTTGAAAAAGAGCTAAATGCAATAGCCAGCTGCGAGGTCTTTGTCTTGCTAAACTTCAGCATCGGGTTGGATACGTTATTAACCGCTTCGGCGACAGCCGCATAAGCAGCCTTCAGGCAAGTTTCTTTGGTGCTGATCATCAGACGGATCATGCTTCCTTCGGGGATATTGCCCTGGCATATGAGCGATCCGTCGTCCGTCACGTTATGAACATTGCGTAATATATATTCTGTCTCACCGGGCGCGAATACGCCGATCGGGTAAGAAATGGAGAGGGTTTTTATCTCTTTCTTAAGCCGGTTCAGGTCGCAGGCCAGGTATTCTTCATAGAGTTTTACCGCCGGTTGTCCGTCGATCTTTTTTATGATATTTGCCTCAGCCGCGCTTACGCTATGCGGTTTGCCTAACGGTTTCCACCCGTGCTTCATCCCTGCTCCGCAGGAGATCCTGCCGCCCAAAACTATCCCGGCACAGCCGTCAGTGACGATCGACTGGTTAAAATACAAAGACGTCCTTATGGGGTGGAAATGATCGGAGGGAAAGACCCCCCAGCAGGGAAAGCTGCGCCCCAGGTGGTCCTGCAGGCCGGATATGATGTTCGGGCCGTCTTCGACCAGCCGGTCAAAAAACAATAACCCCAGGCCGCGGGTGTTATTCTTTAATCCGCAGAGAAGTTTATCGCCGATCTCTTCGCCGGCTTCGCGCGGAGGCTTTGTTTTTATGCCTTTTACGCACCCGTGGCTGAGAAGCGCGCCTTCCGGAAGGCTGAGCAGCAGCAATACCGCGCCGTGTTTGAATATTCCTTGATTACAGATGACCGCCGGCCCGGTTAATCCGACTATCGGGACTCCGCCGAGCATATTGTTGATCGTTTTGAGGAAATTTGCCGAGGAAAATTCCGGGGAGGTGAATAACAGGGCCAGGTCGATCTTATTCTTGGCCGGTTTATTGGCTTTGGCCAAGCGGGAGATCTCTTCCGCGGCCGTCGCAGCGTTCTTGCCGGAGCTTATTCCTATACCTATATCTAACATATATTGAGTATATAATACCCCCGGAATGAGGTCAACAAATTTAATTGACCTGCGAGGGAATTATGTTATATTAATTAGTACTAAAACGGCCCCATCGTCTAGCCTGGTCCAGGACGGATGGTTCTCAGCCATTAAACACCGGTTCAAATCCGGTTGGGGCTACCAAATTTTCCCTTTATTTAATGGAGTTGACCTTGAAGAACAGAAAAACTCCCGGCCAGATCGCAGTCATCATCACTCTCTTTATCGCGGTTATAATACTCTTATCCGTTGTTATCATAAATATCGGCAAGGTCAGCGACGCCAAGGTTAACAGCTCTCAGATATCCGATCGGGGCGCTTTAAGCCTATGTTCTCAATTAGGCATGTATGTGGGATTGCTCAACAACAAAGTTGATCAACGGACACAACTTCCCCAGTGGCTTACCGGAGGGAATTGCGCCCCTAATTGGGGGTTGATCCTTATTTCCATCGCAGTCATTGCCGGGGCTATTGCGGCCCCTGGCGTAGGTGGAGCGGCTGTAATGGCTGCTTTGGTCGTCAGCGGGGTTTATATGCAACTGGCGGATATCAACGCCATCCAGGCCAGGGCGTTTTCAGACGCCGCGTATTTGATGTCGTCGTATACCGGTTTCAGGGAATCGGCTATTCAGTCTATGCTGACGTCTATTCAAACGGATTCTCAGGCGGTGAAAAAAACAGCTGAGTATACGCTTACCGATGATAGTACCGGGCAACAATATGTTTTTGACAAGGATAACCCGGGATGGTGGGCGATTGATCAGGCGTTAAAGAATAACAAGCGCGTAGGCAGGTTCAATGCCTGGTATTGGAGTAAACGTTTCCCCGAGGTGTCGGAAGCGGGCAAGCTCACGCCGCTTATCAATGACTTTATTAAGGCGATAACAGATAATACAAAGATAGAAGAGTGGGACCCGGACAAATGGCAGATCAAGAAAATTTCTCTAAAGGTGGATGCTGCGACCACTGCCTCGGAGAGAAAATGGATAATTAAGGATGGCGTGGTAAGAGTGGTTGGGCCGGTAGCGCTGAATGACTGGCTCGCTGAAAGTATGCCTAATTGGTTTAAGGATTTTGTTTATTTGGATGAAGGCGGTTTTCTTATCGCTGACTTGGGGTTTAAGGGACTTACCCAAAGGATATTGAATACCGTGTGTTTTGATGAAACATGCAGCGAGGATAATCCCGCAATAACCTATGCCGAGAGAACAATAATAAAAATACCGGGATGGGAATGGTTCGGGATCATTGATACGCAGTATAATTATGAACAGCTTTACCAAGTGAATGACGATATTTACGGGTTCCTTACCAGGTCTATGGAATTATTGAATATACCGGTTTCTTACCGGGTAACCGGGATAACCAATTGGCTGCCGGTTTTTTATGACCTGAAATCCGCGCATGCCGCGGATGACCGTCAGGATATGTATGGAAGATTGCTCTGGGATATTCAAAAAATAGATGAATGGATCCAGCAACTATCGGCTATTGATGAGACAATCGTTCCGCTTATTCCTGAGAAAAATGGCGATTGCGCGACAGGAGCAGGCAGCGTTACAAATGACTGTGAGCCCGATCTGGAGTGTGACGATACCAGCTGTTGGTGTGTAAATTCTAATGATTGCGCCTGGGAAGGTATTTATTGCAGCTGCAGCCCGGGGATATATTCAGAACTTTGCGGCCATGGTGATTTGTATGGGAACAAGCCGTCTCCTTGCCCGCCGTCTCATTCTTTTCGCTGCGAATGCGGTTGCGGTAATGACGCCTCGACTGATGACCAGATTAATCGGGCGTGTAGATTTCAGGGCGATCTGAATTGGGCCCCGGCTAAAAACAGCGAGACCGAGGTGCGTCAGGCGATAGAAATACTCACGAACTTAAATACGGCCTTGAGGGCTATCGTTGAAGCGATGAAAGAGGTGGGAGAGGCGACCAGGCTTATCTTAGCGTCCAGTCCGCTTAAAGAAGAGGCGGTTTACGGCTGGGTGGATGAATATAATAAATATCATTTGGTCAGGGCTAAGGTCGCCGGTTATCCTGCTTATGAGAATTTTCCTTCTATTTCGGAAAACGATCAGGAGCTTTATGGGCTTTTAAAATGCTGGACTATCCAGGGTCAGACTGCAGGTGAGGTCAAGACTGCGGTTTCCAGCTATACCAGCGATGTGCCTACCGGCTGGTGGGATGTGAAAGTACGGAAGAATCCCGCTGCCGATGAATTCGGCAAAGACAAATTGGGCGCGATCATAACGGAGATACACGGTAACACTGGAGGACAGGTGGTGAGCTGTAAGGCCGATCTGGATGATTTATTGGCTAATTACGCCATAAGCAGCGCCACTACCGGACATTATGGCGCCGCTAAAGAAGAGATCTATATAAAGAAAGCTGTTCCGTAATGGCACGTTTGGTTTTTTTATCCGCGCTTTTTTTTTAACCTTCTGTTCTTTTAGCCACGCAGCAGTCGATATCCTTGTTTTTGCCCCCCATCCTGACGACGAAACTCTGGCCTGCGGACAGTTGATAAGCCGGGCGGTAGGAAATAATCAAAAAGCAAAAGTAGTTTTTATTACTAACGGCGACGCTTCTGCGGAGACCGCTAGTTTTTTCTTGGGTAAAGCCGCATCTGAACTTGAAGCAGAGGATTATCTTGCCTTAGGCCGGGCGCGTCAACAGGAAGCTGCCCGGGCGTCGGCAAAGCTGGGGTTACCTCCGAATGATCTGATATTTTTAAGCTATCCGGACAATGGCTTGGCAAGCCTGTGGCTCCAGAACGCGGGGGAGAGATACGAATCGGAATACACCGGGGAAGACAGGTCAGTTTACGCGTTAACCTATTCCCGGGCCATAAAGGGGTATACCCGCGCTAACCTGATCAGGGATATTAAAGATATAATCAAAGAGCTCAAACCGCGGGATGTCTATGCTCCTTCTCCGCTGGACAGGCACAAAGACCACGTTGCCTGCGCCGACTTCTTAAATAAAGCCCTTGATGAATTGCGCAGCGATCAAAAAAACAAATTTATCCCTCCCCAGGTTTTTTATTATTCTATCCATTTGCCCGGCCGTCAGGCCGGGCCTGCTTTAAATCCGGATTTGTCTCTGACGCAGGGCAGCCATTCTGTAAAAACGGCTAAATCACAAGCGATACAAGAATATCATTCGCAACTTTCTTCCCCCACCGTAAAGAGAATTGCTGCGCGATCCCTTGAGAATAAAGAATACTTTTACCGGGTCCCTGATTCCCCGGGGGCTTATCTTGGTTCGGTATATCGGCAGTGGGCTGATGCAGCAGGCGAGATGAAAAGAAGGGGATATAACCTTAATATGGGCGTGATTGCCGATGTGGCCGGGGATATAAACGACCAAAGGATAGATCTGGTAAGAAAACAAAAGATTTTTTCGGATGATTCAACAGAGGTTTCCCGGTTGGTCAATAGGATCGCGCAAGCCTTGGATGACTTTGGGGTAATCCCTGTGGTAAAACATTTTCCAGGGTTGGGAAGCGTGTACCGTGATACCCATAAATGGCTGCCTAAGGTTAATTCTTCTCGTCGAGACATTTATAATAAAGACCTGCTCCCGTATAAAGACCTGATCCGGTCCGGGAGGCATTTTATGGTTATGACCAGCCATGCCGTATATCCCTGCCTGGATGATAAACCCGCGTCGCTATCTTATAAGATCCAAAGCGTTATTTTAAGAAAGGAACTGGGTTTTCAGGGGTTGATAATCTCGGATGAGTTAGGGATGCAGGCTTTGGGGGAATACGCTATTCAGCGGGGTATCCCTGCTCCCCATATCGGAGAGCTCGCTGTTTTATCTTTTGCCGCCGGAACGGATATGGCTATAATTTACCCGGAACCGGAAAGGGCGGATGAGATCATCCTTTCGGTGATCCTGGCGGTAAAACAAGCGGTAAAAGAAGGCCGGCTGAGCCGGAAAGCGCTCGATGAATCGGTAAGCAGGATCTTAAAAGAAAAAGAGGGGGTTTTCGATAAAGATCTGGAGGGGTTGTTGAATGTTATGACCATTGATGAAAAGATCTGCCAGAAACTCATCATCGATATTTACGCTGATCCGGCGATAGCACTCAAATACGCGATAGGCGGAATACACGCGCGGGATCATAAGATAATCCCTGAGATCCAGTCCAAGGCCCAAATACCGGTTTTTATTTTTGGGCAGTATGAAGGCGGGGGTATAATCGAGGCCGGGCTTATTCCTTATGTTGAAACCGGCTATCTTATAGGCCGCGAATTCGCCCGGGCCGTCAAATCGCGCGTATCCCGGAACAGGGATAATTATAAGCAAGAAGAGGCTGTTGATCAGCTTCAGGAGCCGGTCTTTGATTTTAGCCGGTTGGGTGAGGAAGAACGCGCGAAGATCATAAATATACTCGCCGCTTCTGTGGATGGGCATATCAGATTTTATGAACATCTGCGGGATAAAAAGGGTTTTCCGCTGCCTAATCCGGAACACCTCTCCCCCGTAAGTATGGATAATGAAAATCATCTTTTAGGCGTTAAATTCAGGGATTTTTCCGGAGTCCCGGTAAAATGGCTGCGGAATTTTCCAGACCGAAACACCGCTGTCTGCGCTTATTGGGTCTTTAAGAAGACTTTTGAAGAATGGGCAAAAGAAGAAAAAGCGAGGGGTAATGATGGGGGAGGGTCTTGGGATGAAAAGATGCTTTCCCGGCTTAACCGGTTTAAAGTCATGCTCCTGGAGATCAAATGAAGCTTAACGCTGACGCGAAGATCGTTTGTCTTATATTAATTTTGGCTGTTGTATTTGCGGTTTGGGCCAAACCGCACCGCGAAGGCGACGGCGTTTCTTATTACATGATGGTTAGTTCATTGGCCCAAGACGGAGATCTTATCCTGGACAGCCGCGATGAGGCCAGGTGGAATAAAGAGAATTTTGAAGGTATCCCTGTTGGGGTGTATGTCCGGTTCGACGACAAAGGGTATATGCGTTATGCCAAACCCGCGTTATATCCATTGTTTGCCGCCCCGTTCCTTTTTGTCATAGGCAGGTATGGTTTGGTGGTTTTGAACGGATTACTTCTTGGTATGATCGTGGTTTTTTCTTATTTGGGCTTACGCCGGTATATCCGGCGATTGGATGCTTTTTTGCTCGCTTCCGGGTTCTTCGCCTTTAGTTTTATCCCGGCGTATATAAGCTGGATGACCCCGGATATCCTTTTGTTCTTTGCCTGCAGTTTATGTGTTTATTTGTTATCGACGGATAAACCAATAGCCTGCGCTTTGATAATCGGTTTGATCGGAGCGGAAAAACCGGCGTTCTTGAGCATGCTTGTCCCTTTGACCGCGTTTGTTGCCTTTGGCAGAAAGCCCGGACAGATTGTTAAAACGTTAACAACCTGTTTTTTGGGAGCGATCCTGTCTTTGCTGTTGAATTTTTGTTTCCTTAAAACTTTTTACGCTTACAGCGACCCTAAATACATGGTATCCGGCGGAATGGTGCCGCATACGCTGGAAGAATTGCACAGCCGGCTGGTGCTTGCCCCTGCGGAACTCTTGGATATGCGTTTTAACAACTGGCCGCTTTTTATCAAGAATGTCATTAACTTCTTCGTCGGAAGATTCAGCGGGATGTTTTGGTATGGTTTTCCTGCCCTGGTCTGCGTAGTTATTTATTTGTGGCGCAGGAAAAAGCTGGCAGCGGAAGAAAAAGCTCAGAATGACAGTATTCTGTCCGCGGCGGTTTTGTTAATGGCAATACTGTTGTTTTTTCGGCCTTTGAATTATTTCGGGGGATTGGGTTTTTGGGGAACCCGGTATTTTTATATCTTTCCGGCATTGCTCTTGCCTGCGGCTTTTAAGGGAATGAAGAGACCGTGGTTGGTTTTTCTGTTTTTTCTACCGGCGTTCTGGATCAGTTCCCAGGTTTTGAACAGCTCTTTGTCTATAAAGGCCTGGGGCAGCAGTGTGTGGCGGGAAAGAAATGTGTTGTCTTTCAGTGTTCATACTTGCAAGGAGCCGTTAAGATACGCTCCGTTAGAAATAAACACGATCGAAAACCTTATGGTATACAATCGGGCCTTTCCGGAAGAATTGACCTTCTATGCTCCTTTGGGGGTTAAGAAAGATCCCAAGGGTTTGTTTATTTTCGAAAGGGGGCAGGAAATGGTTTTTCTTGCACGGAATGAATGCGCTGCGTTGGCATTAGAGACTACTGCCGGCGAGTTTATCTTGCGCCCGGTCTTGACCCTGCGCGATAAATCGGGACAAAAACGAAAAGCGTTTTTCTATTTTAAGCCCAGTCAAGGCCTGGGATTGATAAAAGCCGGCCCTTTTTAACCTTAACGTTTCCTCCCTGCTGTATCCTTTCTGATATAAAACACCAGATCTTGAGTATAAAAACAGGGAAATTTTTTGTTCTGACGAGAAAAATATCTTATCGGCCGCCGAAGCAAAAAAGAATTCAGCAAAGGTTTCCGGATAGAAAGTCCGGCAGCTTTCCGATAATCCGCCAGGATAACGGGTTTTATTGCCGGATCGTAATCCTTGAACCTGCCCAGCAATATTGATCCCGGTTTATATTTTCTCAACACCTGCTCAATGAGCTCCGTCGTTGGTATTCTTTTGACAGTCAATACCGCTGTTTCAGGAGGCACAAGGAGATTTCCCTTAAAAGCGTAAATAGGCAGGTCGGTGAATATCCAGCGGTTAGCTTTTTGGGTTCCCGCTATTAAATCCAGGACTTTACGCTCTTCGCCTTTGCCGGAGAGATCCAGCAAAAAACCGGCATCGAGCAATTTAAGCGGCGCCATTGCCGCGGTCAGGATTATCAGTAGTAATGCCGGAAAATAAAAAAGTGATTTTCTATCGCGGATCTTGCGCAATGATCTTGTAAAGAAAATTGCCGCCAGCCAGCATATGGGTATGGAAATAAGCAGGTAGTAATGATCCCAGACCGGCCGGTGCAGGGTGAAAAACAACAGCGTCATTCCCAACCATAGCCCGGGCAATAAGATCTGCCCGGATTTTTTAGCGCGCAGATTAGTTAACAGCCCGAATATTGCCAAAAGGGTTAGATCAAAGTCTTGGATCAGCGACCTGATAATGACCGAAAAGTCGGCGCCGGGGATGTTTATCTGGGCTATATGGGGCTTAAAGAGCTGTTCGGTGAACAGCCTTAACTCAGGATAAAAATAAGCGATAATGACCAGCGAGTAGATCAATGTAACGCCTGAAAACCAGAATATCCCCGGCAATAAAACCCGGTCCGAAGTTTTTTTGTCCTGGTTTTTCCGTAATATTATCTCCAGCAGAATAATGGGGACCATAAATACTGTAAAAAACTTGGTCAAAAGAGAGAAAGCCATAAAGCCCGCGGATAAGGCAAGTTCGGTTTTGCGCCCTGAACAGGCGTACGCGGTTGCGCAGTAAAGGGAAAGCACAGCCAGGGCCAGGCTGGGGATCCCGATCATCACCGAGATGCTTAAGAGCGGAAATCCCGAGGATAAGATCAGAAAAAGGCACGCGATCCGGGCGGTTAATATGTCTATTCTTATCCGTATATTCTGGTAGAGCCCCCAGAGCAAGAGTATAGAAAACAACAGCACTAAAAGCCGTCCGGAATAAACGCTTGAGCCGAAAAGCCCGAACCAGGAGGATAAAAGCGCGGTGAAAAGCGGCGGCTGGTCGCTCCATATCTGTTTGTAAAGATCGAATCCTTCGCGGACAAGCCGGGCTTTTATTAGGTTCGTCCCTTCGTCAGGATTGAATTCAAAGGCGCCCTGCATGGAGGAATGCAGCAAAAATCCCAGGCCGAATATCCCGGCTATAAGCAGGATCAAAAAGCAAAAATTCTTTATATTAGACAGGCGCATATTTAAATATTATACGGTTAGCTTCTGCCAGGATCTTTATTACCGTGGCTAAATTCCCGCCGGTAGCCCGGCCTGAACTGCGCGGGTAATGGGTGACAGGCAACTGAATGAAAGAATACCCGCTGTTTTTCAGGCGGTACAGGATCTCGAAATTTATCACGCCTCCTGAAGATAACAGGGGCAAGTTTTTTAATAAACCGGTTTTAAATAATTTAAAGCCGCAGTTTATATCTTTGATGAAAATACTCCGCAAAAAAAGATTCGCCAGCCGGTTCCCGGCAGCCCCGAGCAGCCGGCGGTAGCCGTTGTCATTTCTTCGCCTGCGCCAGCCAAGAAGGAAATCCCGGCCGTATCTTTTATCCCACATCTCTTTGAGGTCGCCTATGTCGAATTGGCCGTCGGAATCGAAGATAAGCAGCCATTTCTTAGTTGCCGTGCGTATTCCCCGGCGCAAGGCCCAGCCATAACCGTTATTCCGGCTGTTGTTTATAATTTTGATCCGGGGCTCCTTTTCAGCCAAGCCGCTGATGATCTCCGCGCTTTTATCTGTACTGCCGTCATTAATCGCGAGCACCTCTAAATCATCAGTTAGCCCCCCCAGAAAAGGCAGCATATCCCGAATTAAACGTTCTATGCCCGCGGCTTCATTATATATAGGGAGAACGAC